>JARFRG010000080.1 GCA_029287375.1 Boseongicola sp.
TGGTCGATAACGGCTTTCAGATCAAGCCCGATCGCCGTCAGCTCGGTGGATTGCGCCTTGGAACACAGCGTATTGGCCTCGCGGTTGAATTCCTGCATGAGGAAATCCAGCTTGCGCCCGGTTGGACCCTTCGTTGCCAAAAGCGTGTGCGTAGCCGCGACATGAGCCGTCAGGCGATCCAGCTCTTCAGTGACATCGGTTTTAACCGCAATCAACGCCAGTTCTTGGGTCAGACGTGCAGCATCGGGCATCTCGGTGACATCCAGAATGCGCGCAAGATTGCGCTCAAGCGTGCTACGCGCCGCCTCGGTGCGCGCACCGACTGCCGTCAATGACAACCCAGTCAGCCGTTCCACATCATCCAGTTGCTGCTGCAATACCGCACCCAATGCCGCCCCTTCGCGCGCGCGATCCGCATCAAAAGCCGTCAACGCGGCCTCAAAGGATTGCAAGATTTCGGCAAGCAATCCGGCCGTGTCACCGTCGCCCCCATCGCGCTGTTCGACGACACCGCGCATTGCAACGATGTCGCTGGCCTTGGTCGGCACCAAGGACAACCCGACCTCTGAGGCCCCGGCCTCTATGCGTGTCAACAAATCCAAAGTGGCCGCAAATTGCGCTTCATTCAGCCGCAACTCGGGGGCGGTGTCTTCACGCTGTACGCGGATAGATACCGTCACGCTGCCCCGCGAAATGCGCCCCTGTACGGCCTTGCGCAGCAACGGCTCAAGCCCTTCAACCCAGTCCGGCACTCTAAAGCGCATGTCTAATCCGCGCCCGTTCACCGCGCGCACATCGCCACCGAACGTCCACTCGCCTGACCGACCGTTGATCGCGCCAAATCCCGTCATCGACCGAAGCCCCGCCGACCCGATGCCCGCTGTTGTCGTCGCCATCGCAATTAACCTTTTGGTAAGAAAGAAGCAGAAATCAACCGCACTCTCTGGCATAGTGTTTTTGTGGGTAACAGAGTGGTTCGGAGCGAACAATACATGCTCCGGGAAAGCGTGGAAGATGACGTATCGCGGTAAAGATGGCGGCGATGGCTCCGGTGAAGGCGGCCATATCGTTGAATTGACGGCATTTCGCGGGCGCAGTGTACGTCCCATTCTTGCACAGGTCGAAGCCAGTTGGGAAGATATCAGGGGACGTCGGCTGGTGCCTGCGCGCAGCGAGATTTCACCGCAATCTTTGGTCGGGACGTTGGGACATGTGTTCATTCTGGAACGGATTTCGACTGGCCTTTCCCGGTTTCGTATTGCCGGCTCGCATTTGACTGACCTTATGGGCATCGAAGTGCGTGGGTTGCCTGCTTCTGCCATCTTTGATCCGGTATCGCGCGACGCTCTGTCCGACGCTATGCAGGCGGTTTTTGACGATCCGGCCGTTGTGCGCTTGGAATTATCAGCGGCCAAAGGGTTTGGTCGCGAAGATTTGACAGGCGATATGATGCTTTTCCCGTTGCGCAGCGATCTTGGCGAAATCAGCCGCGCACTTGGTGTCGTTGTCATGTCCGGTGCGATCGGGCGCGCGCCCCGCAAGCTGCAGATAACCGCACAATCGCGTCGCGGACTGATCGGCTTTGCGGGCGATGACATTACACAGATGCGCGGATTGTCCGAAACGGACAGCCAGACACGCGTACAACGCGCTTCGTTCAAGGCGTCGGGTTCCGCGCCGGAACGCCCGGAAAAATCAACCTCAAAGGCCGCGCACTTGCGGCTTGTCACTAACAATAACCTTGTTGAGTGACGCGCCCAGAAACGCAAAAGGCCCGCACAATCTGCGGGCCTTTTTAAATCGTGCAGGTCTTAGCCGACCGCCGCAGTCACCGCGTTGGCACGCCGCGCGCTTAACTCTTCGGCCACAAGGAAAGCCAGCTCAAGCGCCTGAGACGCATTGAGGCGTGGATCGCACGCCGTGTGATAACGATCCGACAAATCCTCGTCACTGACAGCCCGCACGCCACCGGTACACTCTGTAACATCCTGGCCAGTCATCTCGAAATGCACCCCGCCCGGTACGGTGTTCTCGGCACCATGCACCTGAAAGAACTCCCGCACTTCGCGCAGCACGCTTTCGAATGGTCGCGTCTTGTAGCCAGTCGATGACTTGATCGTGTTGCCGTGCATCGGATCACAAGACCAAAGCACATTTGCGCCCTCTTCTTTCACTGCTTTGACCAGCCGAGGCAGATGGTCCCCAACACTGCCCGCTCCAAAGCGCGCAATCAGTGTCAGACGGCCGTCCTCATTGGTTGGGTTCAGCTTGGCCATCAAGATCTTCAAGTCCTCAGCCGTCGTGGTTGGACCACACTTCAGACCGATGGGGTTTTGCACGCCACTTGCGAACTCCACATGCGCGCCGTCTGGCTGACGGGTACGATCCCCAATCCAGATCATGTGCCCGGACCCTGCCAACCACTTGCCCGAGGTCGAATCCACCCGTGTCAAAGCCTCTTCGTATTCCAGCAAGAGCGCTTCGTGGCTTGTATAAAACTCGACCTGGCTCAACTCGTGGTTCGTCTCAGCAGTCAAACCAGCCGCCGCCATAAAATCAATCGTGTCCTGAATACGGTTTGCCATATCGCGATAGCGCTCGGCGTCGCCGCCTTCTGCAAACCCCAGTGTCCAGCTGTGGACCCGGTGAATATCGGCGAAACCACCCGTGGAAAATGCACGCAAGAGGTTCAGCGTCGCCGCCGCCTGTGTGTAGGCGCGCAGCATCTTATCAGGGTTCGGCGTGCGTGCGTCCACGGTGAAGTCCAGCTCGTTCACGATATCGCCGCGATACGATGGCAGCTCGACACCGTTCTTCATTTCGGTCGGTGCCGAACGTGGCTTGGCAAACTGTCCCGCCATGCGACCGACTTTCACCACTGGCACTTTCGCACCGAAAGTTAAAACCATCGCCATCTGCAGCATCACTTTGAACGTGTCGCGGATGTTGTCTGCGGAAAATTCCGCAAAGCTCTCAGCGCAATCGCCGCCCTGCAAAAGGAACGCATCGCCGCGCGCGGCGGCCCCCAATTCGCGCTTTAGACGCCGCGCTTCGCCCGCAAAGACAAGCGGTGGATACGACGACAGTCGCGCCTCAACGGTCGCAAGTGCATCCGCGTCGGTATAGTCCGGCATTTGCACCCGGGGTTTTGAACGCCATCCGGCTTTTTGCCAATCACTCATCTTATTGTCCTCAAAGTCTGTGAACTGCATGTCGCGAGGGAGGCTTATAGGGCAGCCGCAACCGCTTGAAAACCGACATTTATGCGGGCGGGGCTACACGTTCGCGACAAATCCTGTCGGAATTCGCGCACAGTCTCTCTTGCCGCGCCCCGTGAAATGGTGTTTCGCTTGCCCAAACATGCGATTGGAAGCATCTCATGGGCGACACAGTGGTCCAAACCATCGACATCGAGGACACGGGCGACAAACCACGTCGCTTTGTGTTTGTCCTTCTCAATCAGTTCACGATGCTTTGCTTTGCATGCGCGGTCGAAAGCCTGCGCATCGCCAACCGCATGTCGGGCAAACAGCTTTATGCGTGGAGCATCGTCGGCGAGGGTGGCGAAACCGCCTATTGCTCGGCCGGGACTGCGTTTCGGCTTGATAGCGATTTTTTAGAAGTTAACCGTGACGACACGATAGTGCTATGCGGCGGAATTGATGTGGCAAATGCCACCACCAAGCGCTTGCTGAACTGGGTGCGTCGCGAAGCGCGGCGAGGCGTCGGCATGGGCGGCCTGTGTACTGCGGGTTATTCGCTGGCGCGGGCAGGTCTTCTTGATGGGAAGCGCGCGACGATACATTGGGAAAATCAGGACAGCTTTGTTGAAGAATTCGAAGACGTGACCCTGACCAAGTCGGTTTTTGTCGTCGATGGCAACACGTTCACCACCGCAGGCGGCACCGCATCGATTGATCTGATGCTAAAATTTATTGCCGACGATCACGGGGAGCAACTTGCCAGCGCCGTCGCCGACCAGTTGATCTACACCACGATCCGCACGGATCAAGACACGCAACGCCTGTCCGTGCCAACTCGCATTGGCGTGCGCCATCCAAAACTGTCAGCCGTCATTCAGATGATGGAAGCGAACATCGAAGAGCCGATCAGCCCGTCGATCCTTGCAAAAGATGTCGGTATGTCGACCCGGCAACTCGAACGCTTGTTCCGCCGCTATCTCAACCGCAGCCCAAAGCGGTATTATATGGAACTGAGGCTTCAAAAAGCGCGCAACCTTTTGATGCAAACCGACATGAGCGTGATTAACGTCGCCCTTGCCTGTGGCTTTGCATCGCCGTCGCATTTCTCAAAGTGCTACCGCGCGCAATACAGCACGACACCCTACCGCGAGCGCGGGGCGCAGGCTGCACGCCTTTCAATCTAGATCGGCGTTCTAACCGGGGGTCATCCGGTAAAGCGTTCCATTTCCGACGCTTAGAAACCAGATCGCACCGTCCGGGCCTTCGCGAACATCTCGGACGCGCAAGGTTTCATCGCCCGACATCTGCTCGACTTCAACAAGTGGGTCTCCCGCCAGCCGAGCCAGATAGTCAAATTTCAGGGATCCCACAAAGATATTGCCACGCCATTCCGGCCAAAGCGCACCCGAATAGATCGTCATGCCCGACGGAGCGATCGACGGATCCCAGTAATAAGCAGGCTGCTCCATCCCCGTCTTTGCCGTACCTTCACCAATGGATCGGCCCGAATAGTGCCGCCCGTAAGCAATCACCGGCCAACCGTAGTTCGCGCCACGCTGCACACGGTTCACCTCGTCTCCGCCACGCGCGCCATGTTCCACGACCCAAAGAGTACCATCCAAACCAAGCGCTGCTCCCTGCGGGTTACGATGCCCAAAGCTCCAGATTTCTGGCTGAGCGTTGGCCTGCGTAATGAACGGGTTGTCCCCCGGCACCGTGCCATCGCGGTTCACGCGCGCAACGGACCCGGTCTCGATTGATAGGTCCTGAGCCGTCTCGCGCGCCCCGCGATCGCCGATGGTCAAAAACAAACTGCCGTCTCGCGCCTCGACAATGCGCGATCCGAAATGCTGTCCGCCCGAGGTGCCGGATTTCATCTCAAAGATCGTCTCGACATTACTGAGCCGCGCATCTTCCAGCGATAACTCGGCCCGCATCAATGCCGTGCCCGCACCGCGCCCCTGGGGTTTGGCATAGGACATAAAGATCTCGCCCGAGCGCGCAAAGTCCCTTGGCACAAGCACATCCAAAAGACCGCCCTGCCCGACATCTGCAATCTCGGGCAATCCTGCGACCAACGTGATTTCACTCTCTTTGACCAAAAGCAGGCGTCCGTCCCGTTCGGTCACCAACAGATCGCCCCCCGGCAAGAACCCGAATGCCCAGGGTTCGTCCAGGCCATCGACCACAACGTCCACTTGCACGCGCCCTTGCACCGTCTCAAACGCTGCTGCCACCGCGCCGATCCAACACAAAGCAACCGTCAAAGCAATTCTAATCACAACACAGATCTCCTTGGTTCCGAATACAGATAGGCAGTCAACACCACGCGTCCACGTGCAAACACGGTCATTTTACCCCACGGAAACCGTCACTTCGGCCCTTTTCATTCTATATTTCTGTATTATGGTCTTTCGACAGAACTAATGTTTTGTATCAGGGAGCTAGAAAATGAAAAAATTACTTTTGGCATCTGCCGCCACTGCACTTTGCAGCGGCGCTGCATTCGCAGATGCTCACGCCGAAGAGATTAAAATCGGCATCATCCTAGGTTTCACCGGCCCGCTTGAATCACTCACACAGCAAATGGCTGGCGGTGCTGAAGTCGCAATCGCAGAAGTCACGGAAAGTGGCGCACTGCTTGGCGGCGCAAAGGTGATCGGCGTACGCGGTGACTCCACATGTATCGATGCTGCTGCGGCAACTTCGGTTGCTGAACAGCAAATCACTGGTGACGGCGTAAAAGCCATCATGGGCGCTGACTGTTCCGGCGTCACAGGTGCAATCCTGCAAAACGTCGCCCTGCCAAACGGCATCGTGATGATCTCACCATCGGCCACGTCGCCCGGTCTGTCGACCGTCGAAGACAATGGCCTGTTCTTCCGCACCTCGCCGTCCGACGCCCGTCAGGGTGTCGTGATGACCGAAGTCCTGCTTGAGCAAGGCATCAACGAAGTCGCAGTGACCTACACCAACAACGACTACGGCAAAGGTCTCGCCGATGCGTTCCAGGCAGCCTACGAAGAAGCTGGCGGCACGGTCACGATCAACGCGGCCCACGAAGACGGCAAGGCCGACTATTCGGCTGAAGTCGGCGCGCTGGCATCTGCGGGTGGCCAACGTCTCGTCGTGGCGGGCTATGTCGATCAGGGCGGTTCGGGCATTGTCCGCGCATCGCTTGATTCCGGCGCATTCGACACGTTCCACTTCCCGGATGGCATGATCTCTGCCGCCCTTCAGGAAAACTTCGGCTCCGAGATTGACGGCTCGTCCGGTCAGCACCCCGGCACCGACAGCGAAGGCGCAAAAATGTTCGTCGACATCGTCGGCGACGCATTTGACGCGACTTCACCGTTTGCACCGGAAAGCTATGACGCGGCAGCTCTTATCATGCTGGCGATGCAGGCTGCTGGTTCGTCGGACTCGGCTGACTTCAAGAACGAAGTCATGAACGTCGCAAACGCACCCGGCGAGAAAATCTATCCTGGTGAACTTGCCAAGGCACTCGGCATCCTCGCCGATGGCGGCGAGATCGACTACGTCGGCGCAACAGCCGTTGAACTGATCGGACCCGGTGAAAGCGCCGGTAACTACCGTCAGATCGAAGTCAAAGACGGCGTGATCTCAACGGTTTCGTACCGCTAAGACAACACTTAAGAGTGGCCCGACCGCATGGTTCGGGCCACTTTTGTCACGTATCTGGGGCGCGGGGCGAACTGATTTCATGATCGAAGTCCATGATCTTCATAAGCATTTCGGGGGCTTTCACGCTGTCGATGGCGCGTCGCTTACGATTGCCGAAGGATCGATCACCGGTTTGGTCGGCCCCAATGGCGCGGGCAAAACCACCCTCTTCAACGTCATCGCTGGCCGCCTGCCACCGACCAGCGGCAAAGTGACGATGATGGGCGAGGACATCACCGGTCTGCCCCCGCACGATCTGTTCCACAAAGGTCTGCTGCGCACGTTTCAGATCGCACACGAATTTGGTTCAATGACCGTGCGCGAGAACCTGATGATGGTGCCTGGCGGTCAGTCGGGCGAGGCCATCTGGAACGCCTGGTTTGGCCGCAAGAAAATCATCGAAGACGAACGCGCCTTGGTTAAGAAGGCCGACGAAGTTCTTGAATTTCTTACAATTGATCATTTGAAAGACGAGAAAGCAGGGAACCTGTCCGGTGGCCAAAAGAAGCTTCTCGAACTTGGACGCACGATGATGGTCGATGCACGGATTGTCTTCCTTGACGAAGTTGGTGCGGGCGTGAACCGCACACTTTTGAACACCATCGCCGACGCGATCAAGCGCCTCAACAAAGAGCGCGGCTATACATTCTGCGTCATCGAACACGACATGGATTTCATTGGCCGCCTGTGTGATCCCTGTCTCTTATACACATCTCCGAGCCCACGAGACTGTGGT
>JARFRG010000125.1 GCA_029287375.1 Boseongicola sp.
GATAGGCATCATTCTGCAATACGTGTGGAAAGAAGTGCCGTTTATAGGCGTCATTGTTCTGGCTAATATGCAAGCGCTTGGCGAGAATTATGAAAGCGTAGCGCGATCCCTTGGCGCCTCAAAGTGGCAATCGTTCTGGCATGTATTGCTCCCCCTGATTTTCCCCGGACTTTTGTCAGCCAGCGTCATTGTTTTTGCCTTTACCTTTGGTGCCTACGAGATACCGGCCTTGTTGGGGCAGAACTTTCCGGCGGCCCTCCCGGTTCTGGCCTATCGCAAATACACCGATGTTGACCTCGCGGCGCGCCCCGAAGCGATGGCGCTGGCGATCATCATCGCCCTGTTGAGCGTGATCATGTTGTATTTCTACATCCGCTATTCCCGCAACAAAGTGAGGTCTTGAGATGATCGGTCAAGACGGTCTGTGGACCCGCGGATTTCGCTATCTGACCTGCCTGATCCTTGTGGTCTGGTTGATCATGCCTTTGATCCCTCTTGCGATCTGGTCCTTTGCGCGGGGATGGTTTTTCCCCGATATCCTGCCAAAGCGCTGGACCACGGATGCCTGGGCCTATGCCGTGTCCGACACCGCCGGCGTGCTGGATGCGCTGTGGCTGACAATCGGGATTTCGCTGGCTGCGACCGTCCTGTCGATCCTTGTCGGCGTGCCGGCGGGACGCGCGCTTGGCATGTATAAGTTTCGTGGCAAAGGTGTGGTCGAACTGATGATCCTCGCGCCCACAATAGTCCCCGGTATCGCCGTGGTTCTTGGCATTCACTCGGTGTTCATCTCGCTTGGGCTGACAAACACTGTCCACGGTGTGATCCTTGTCCACCTGATCCCGACCCTGCCCTATATGACCCTTGTGATGGCGGGCATCTTTTCAAACTATGACCCCGCATTTGAGGCCCAGGCCCGAAGCCTTGGAGCCTCGCCTTTGAAGACGTTCTGGTACGTCACCCTGCCCGCAATCATGCCAGGCATCATCGTCGGCGGATTGTTCGCGTTCCTTGTCTCGTGGAGCCAATATATCTTGACCCTTTTGATCGGTGGGGGTCGCGTTGTGACCTTGCCGCTCTTGCTGTTCAACTTTGCAACCTCGGGTCGCAACGACATCACCGGCGCCATCGGCATGATCTACATCCTGCCCGGCATCATCATTCTCCTTTTGACCGCCAAGCACCTTTCGGGCCGCAGCGGTGCCGTCGGAGGCTTTGGCCGCATATGACCCACGTTTCAATCCAAAGCCTCACCAAGGTATACCCCGGCGCGGACACGCCTGCGCTGGACAATCTCAGTCTTGAGATTGCTACAGGCGAATTGACCGCCCTGCTTGGGCCGTCTGGTTGCGGCAAAACCACGACAATGAAAATGATCGCGGGGCTTTTGGAGCCGACATCTGGCGATGTGCGGTTCAACGACCGCTCGATCCTGCGCGAAAAGCCGGAGAATCGCGGCGTGGTGATGGTGTTTCAGAACTACCTTTTGTTTCCCTACATGAGCGTCGCAGACAACGTCGGTTTCGGTCTCAAGATGCGCAAAACCGATCCCGCCGAGATCAAACGGCGGGTCGGTGAAATGCTTGATCTGGTTAAGCTGCCCGATCTTGGCGACCGCAAGCCCAGCGCCTTGTCGGGCGGGCAACAACAACGGATTGCTTTGGCGCGTGCATTGATCGTCCAGCCCGAGGTTTTGCTCTTGGATGAACCTTTGTCGAACCTCGATGCGCATTTGCGGTTTGAGATGCGGGATCTGATACGATCATTGCAGCAAGAAATGGGCATCACCACAATTTTCGTGACACACGATCAGGAAGAGGCGGTGGTCCTGGCCGACCGGGTGGCTCTCATTCTTGACGGACAGATGAAACAATACGACGCCGCAAATGTGTTTTATAATCGCCCGGTTGACGAGGCCACGGCACGCTTTTTCGGCGGCCATAACTTTATCGCCGGCACCTCGGACGGGGGGACGTTCAGTTCTCCGCTTGGGCGTCTTTCCCTACCGTCGGGCGCAACCAAAGGGGCGGGAAAACTGACGTTTCGACCCGAAAACGTGCGGATCGGGCCAGACCCCGAAGGCGACAACACGCTGACCGCGCATCTGGTTGATATCATTTATCTTGGCACCCAGACGCGGTTGAAATTGCGCGTCGGCGACACGCCTGTTGAGGCGGTGGTGAACCCTAATGATGTAGAAGGTCTGAATCTTGGGGATCAGATGCAAATTCATTTGCCCAAGGCGACGCTTTGGGTGATCTCTTGAGCCTTTCTGAGCGATCATACCCGGAGCGCACGCCATGAAATACGGGATCCATGCCGGTCTTTGGCAAGCACGCTGGACCGATGACATCGCGCCGATCCTGCGCGTCGTGGCCGACCTTGGCTTTGATGGCGTCGAAGTCTCGCTCTTGGGGATGACGGATGAAAAGGCCGAGGCTCTGGGGCAATCGGTGCGCGACCACGGGCTTGAGGTGACCTGTTCGGATGGACTGGCCCCGGACAAGGACATCACGTCAGTAGACCCCGACATTCGCGCGGCTGGTGTGGATTATCTGCGCTGGGCGATAGCAACGACTGCAAAGATAGGATCGCGCGGCCTTGCAGGCGTCGTTTACGCGCCCTGGGGCGTCTTTGATCCGGCAAACAAACCGGCGCGCGCCCAGCGCTCGGCCGACGCGTTTGCGCTGCTTGACGCGGACCTTACTGCACACGACGTGACGCTTGGGATCGAAGCCATCAACCGATTTGAAACTGATCTGGTGAACACCGCCGCCGAGGTCAGCGACATGGCGCGCGCGTCCGGTTCCGACCGTGTTGGTGCGCTCTTGGACACGTTCCACCTGAACATCGAAGAAAAAGATATCCGCGCCGCGATCCGTTCGGCGGCGGATACTTTGGTGCATTTTCATGTCTCGGACAATGACCGGGGTGTGCCGGGATCGGGCCATGTGCCGTGGGCCGAGGTCGCGGGGGCTTTGGCCGCGATCAACTATGACAAATGGATCGTCGCCGAGATGTTCGTGATTGCGGGAAATCCCGCCAGCGCTGATTTGAACATCTGGCGCAATATCGAACCCGATCCCACGGACGCCGCCGCCCGCGCACTGGCCTTTATGCGAAAGACGTTTGGATGATGCAGGCATTCCTGTCAGATTTGGTGATGCGGTTTGAGGGTCTCGAAAACCAGCTCAACATCCTGGACGCCGCCACAGGGGACGGCGATCACGGCGCGACCATTCTAAAAGGTCTCAAAGCCGCGGCCGCCGCGACCGATGCCCCCGACAAGGCCTTTCGTCGCGCGGCCGGAGGCGCGTCAGGCTCACTTTTCGCTGTGGTGATTGCTGCATTGGACAAAGCCCAGGCGGGCGACGATCTGGGGGCTGCTCTGGCGCAAGCCGCCGAGCGCATCACGATGTTGGGTCAGGCCAAACCCGGCGATAAAACCATGCTCGATGCCTTGATCCCCGCAAGCAAAGCGGCGTCACCTCAGGCGGCAGCGCAGGCCGCCGCGAATGGGCGTGATGCCACCCGCGAGATGGCCGCAAAGCGCGGGCGCGCAAAATACGTGGAAGGCGCGGGGGTCGGTCATGTGGATGCGGGCGCAACCTCGATCGCCGAAATTCTCGCGGCCTTCGCAGAATACTCGGAGACCGCCGCGTGAAAAAGCTGTTCAATTCCAAAGAGCGGATGCCCGACGACATGATCGACGGCTTTGTAGCCGCCTATCCGAATGTCGTCACGCGCGGCGCAAATCCGCGTGTTGTGCGCCGCACGCAACTGGCAACCAAAGACGGAAAAGTCGCGCTTGTGATCGGGAACGGCTGCGGCCACGAGCCGATTGCGATGGGCTTTGTCGGAAAGGGCCTGTTGGACGCCAATGTTGTGGGCGACGTCTTTGCAGCACCCTCGCCCGATATGATCCTTGAGGGGATCGAAGAGGTCACTGGCGATGCAGGTGCGATCCTGCTGATTTCGCGCCACGAGGGCGACGTGATCAACGGCAACACGGCGGCAATGTTGGCACAGGACGATGGGCTGAACGTGCAGCCACTCTTGATGTACGACGACATTTCATCCGCCCCGAAAGGGCAGGAAGACGAACGCCGCGGCGCTGCGGGAACAATGTTTATCTACAAGATTCTGGGGGCAGCCGCCGAGGCTGGCATGGGGGTCGACGCGCTGATGATACTGGGCGCAGCGGTGCGCGCCGCCACCCGGACACTTGGCGTCGCGGTGTCGCCGGGGGTGTCTCCGCTGACCGGTGAAATGATGTTTACCCTGCCCGACGACGAGGTTTTCATCGGCATGGGCGTACACGGCGAACCCGGCGTTGGACGCCGCAAGGTTGGTCCCGTGAGAGATCTTGTGGCCTTTATGATGTCAGAATTGCTTGAAGATCGCGACATTGCGCCCGCCACACCGACGGTCGTTCTGGTGAACGGTTCGGGCGGAACCACAATGATGGAGCTTTTGACCATCTACGCCGAAGCAACTGCGCTGCTTTCGGACCGGGGCATTCCAGCGATTGCGCCGATGATCGGCTCTTTTTCAACGACGCAGGAAATGGGCGGCTTTTCGATCTCGCTTTTCACGCCCACCGCTGAAATGCTTGATTATTGGCGCGCTCCGCACGGCGCGCCGCACTTCCCGCATATTCACATTCAGGAAGGATAGATCATGCAATCCGGCTTTCATGGTGTGGCGGTCGATGCAGGCAGCGGTCTTGCCGCGAGCCTGCGCGAAGCGCGCGGCGCAGATGCGCGTGACGACGATCTTTTGACGTTCAAACGCGCGGTTCTTGAAACACTCGGACCGCACGCAAGTACCGTTCTGGTCGATGCCACTTGTGGCCCCGATCTGATTGATCACTACCCCGCAGGCTGCGCCCGGATGGTCGCGTTTGAAGCGGACGTCTACCACATCTCGGACGAAGACCGGATCACTGTTCTGCCCGACAATCTGAATGTGGACGACTATCCAAAGCTTGGGATCAGCCTGCTGAAGTTTTTCATGTATTACGCGCCTGATGATGCGCCCGACCTGAACGCCAGAAAGCATGACCTTGTTGCCGACATCGGCGCGCGCTGCAAAGCCGCTGGCGTGCAGTTCCTGATGGAACCGCTGGTGTATCACCCAACGATCAAAGCCGGCAACGAAGCCTATGCCCGGATCAAGCCTGATCTGGTGCGCCGTGCCACCGCCGTCTTCGCCGAACCGCGATTTCAGGCGGACGTGCTCAAGGTCGAAATTCCGGTGGATTTAAGCTTTGTCGAGGGTTTTGGAGCGCCGGTCATGAGCCGCCCCGAGGCGTTGGACGCATTTCAGGCCGCCGCCGCCGCGGCCAACGGAATTGACCTCGTGTATCTCAGCGCCGGAGTGACATTCGAGCGGTTTGAGGCCTCATTGGCAATGGCCCGCGAGGCTGGCGTGTCCTTTAGTGGGTTCATGTGTGGCCGTGCGATCTGGTCTGATGCAGTGGATGTTTTTGGCAAAGGCGGCGAAGATGCCTTGCGCGCGTGGCTGACCGATACCGGCACTGACAGACTGGCGCGCCTGATTGCTGCTTTGGGATAGGAAAACCTTGTGAAAATCGGACTGATACGCGCCTCACTGCCCAGCTATTTTCCCGAAAAACACGGTGTCTGGGATGCTGCAGAGGCGGCCCTTGGACACCTTTGCACCACTGAAGATATCTCTTTGTTTATCGTTCCAGACATCCCCATGGATGGGCGACAAACGCTTGTGGCGCTGGACAAATGTCGTCGTGAAAGCGTGGATTTCGTGCTGCTTTTGCATGGTGGCTTTACGATGGGGGACGTCGCCCGCACGGTCGCCGCGTCCGAGTTTCGTGTCGGTTTCTGGTCGGTGCCCGAGCCGATCCGTACTGGCGATATCCAGTTGAACAATTTCGTGTCGCTCAACATGTCGATGTCCATCGCGCGGCAGGTGCGCGATCTGTCGACGCGCCCGGCGCAATGGTATCATGGCGCACCGGACAGTCCGGCTTTGCAGGCACGATTGCGAACGACTTTACGCGCAACCAAGGCCGCAAAAGCGCTGGACGGCGCGCGGATCGGTGTCATCGGCGGCTTGGCGATGACATTTTACAATATGGAGGTGTCAACGTCCAAACTGCGCGCGCGGCTTGGGGTTGAGGTTGCCCATCATGACATCCACGAGTTGACGTCTCGCATGGCCGCGCAGGACGACGATCGAGTGTCAGCCGAAATCACAGCGATGGGCAACGCCGCCCGGATCGACGGGGTTTCTGACGCGCAAATGGCCTTGACCGCACGCGCGGCGCTGTCGCTCAAAGACATGGCGGATGCGGGCGGATATGCGGCCCTAGCTGTGAGCGACTGGCCCGCCTTGCAGGACGATCCGGGCATGCATCCAGGGGCTGCGTTCACCTGGGCGGAAGAAACGCACGGCTTGCCCGTGGCATCCGAAGGCGACGTTCTTGGGGCTGTTACTCAACTTGTTGCCAAGTCC
>JARFRG010000286.1 GCA_029287375.1 Boseongicola sp.
GGCGCCGGTGTCTGTGTCGTTTCTCAATGCCTTGCAGCTTCCACGCGTGGAATTTATCGGGACAATCTCGGTGTTTTTCCTGCTGATGTCGCTGTTTCAGGTGCCGACGCTTGTTCTGCTTGGGATATTGAGCTGGGACCGTGTCGGGCTTGCGCTATTGGCTGCGGTTCCCTTGTTTCTTGGCATTGCGCTTGGGTCGTTCAGCGCACGGTATTTGTCGCGGGAGCTGTTTGATCGGGCAATCCTTGGCCTTCTGACGCTGATTGCTCTGAAGCTGCTTTGGGATGCTGTTTACTAGAACATAGGTTGCTTGATGGGTCGCGGGAACTCTCTCAGCCTAGATCACGGCGCGCTCTAGTACCGGGGCATTCCGTGCGATGCGATCGAAATGGAAGGGTGCCAGATCCAGGGTTTGGTAAGCGCCATACGTCAGCCATTCTGCCGTGCCGCGCCCCATTGCGGGTGATTGTTGGAGGCCATGGCCAGAGAACCCATTCAGAAAGATGAAATTTGAGATTTCAGGGTGGGGGCCTGCGATAGCATTGTGATCGAAGACGTTCATGGAATAATGCCCGGCCCACTCGGAGATGACCTTGACGGCTTCAAATTGAGGGATTCGCGTTGCGATCATAGGCCAAATGTGGTCCTGCCAGATCGTGTGGTCCATGGTGAAATCATCAAAATCAACGGCAGGATCGATGTCGGAGTGACCTCCGCATTGATAGGTTCCGCCGCCGTTTTCGCGTACGTGGACGCCGGAGGGGTCGATTGTCAGGGGCAAGTCCTGATCGATAGGATTTTCAGCTTTGAAAACCCAGGAAAACCGTTTGCGCGGCTCAACGGGGATATCGACGCCAATCATGGCGGATGTACGGGCCGCCCTAGGGCCTGAGGCATTCACGAGTTGGCCGCAAGAGACGATCTCACCGGACGCCAGCGTGACGCTTTCGACGCGGGAGTCGTTGGCGTTTTTGGTGATCGCGACGACTTCGTTGCCGATGTAGTCAACACCGCGTTCGATGGCCTGCCGACGCCACCACGTGAACACAGTCGCGCCGTCCCAGTAGCCTTCGTTGACCCGATTTATGGAACCAAGTTTGATGTCATCGACGTTGTAGAATGGATAGCGCGATTTGATGTCGGCAGCCGTTAGGATTTCGGTGGCCGCTCCGCAGGCGCGTTGGACGGTTTGGTTGGCGCGCAAGGTGTCTGCAAAGGCGTCTGTGTCAGCGAGGTACAGATAGCCGAAGGATTGGATTTTCAAATGGGGAACGCGGTCATCATCGCCCATGCGTGCGCGGACATTGTTGATAAAGTCGGCCCCGAATTGCGAAATACGCACGTTCAGTTCTGTGGAGAACTGTTGGCGGATGCACGAATTGGTATGGGCCGTTGAAGCTTTCTCGATTGTTGGGTCGCGTTCGACTACAAGGACTGAGCCTATGAAGTCTTTCGATTTGGTGAGCCACCATGCAGTTGATGAGCCCATGATTGCGCCGCCAATGATGACCACGTCGTAACTGGGTTTTTTCGGGGTTGTCGGATAGCCATGCGCCGTCATTCGGGGCGATCTCCTCAAGATACGGACGGCCTGGCCCGCGCTTGACTGATCGTAATCACATGGCCTTCACACGATCAATGTTTGATCGACCTGAACGACGAAGTTTTAAAGTGGACAATAAAAAGGCCCGTCACTGCGGGCCTTTGGTCGTCTGGTTGGAGGGTAAGTCCTAACGGCCCCAGATACGAACCGGACCGCAGTCCATATGGACGAAATTCGAACGGGAGTATTTGCCAACACCGCCTGCTGAACAGGCGATGGCAGCACGAGATATCTGCGCGACAGAGCGGCCGTTCAGGCGCAGGTCGGCTGCTTGGCCTTGCATGTGAAGCGAATTCCGCGCGACGGCACCAGAGCGCGAACGCAACATATTGTTGGTGGCTGGTGAACGATATCCCGACAACATGAGATAGGGCGTGTCGGCGTCGAGCAGGTTGTGAGAGGCTGCGATAATATCGACCGTGCGGGTATCAATTTTGATTGTGCCACCAGTACGCCAGTCGCGCATGAAGTGGTTCATTTCTGCCAGAGCTTCCGGGATGTATTCGCCCTCGATCCAATAAATCGTATCGATGCTTTCACCGGTGCGGCCCGAATGGAGACGGATGCGACGGATATCGCCGGCACCCCGAAGGAAGCTGAAAGCGTTGGCGTAAGTCGGTGCGGCGGTCACTGCCGTCGCCGCAAACGCGCCAAGAAGACCACGTCGGGTGATACCCATCGAAGGTGTCTTTGTCATACTGCCTACTGCGTCCCGTCTTTTGTCCCATCGGTCAAGCCGACGGTATATGCCCATCCCCAGGCTGGAATTCGTATGGCATGTTGAAATGGTTGAGGAAACACTCTTGCATTGCAAATTGAAACAATCGGCCAAAATCGGCGGAAATCTGCTTATTTTTTGGGCGGGGATTTGTGTTTGAGGTGCATCTCTCAAGTCACGGAATGACTTAAATTTATGCAATCCACGGCTTTGTGAGTGGACTCTGAGGCGTGGATTGCAGACACATGGCCTGCTGCTCGGGGCATGCAACACTAACTTTTGAAGGCTGCCATGACGTTTGTTAAAAGATTTTCGATTTGGGGTTTCCTCGCATATTTGATGGTGTCGCTTGCTGCGCCTACACCGGTTGCTGCACAGAGCCTTGGCTTTAAGCAGGCCGTTGCTGAGGCGGCGTCGCAAGACAAAGATATCGCCGCATTTTATAAAGAGATCGGATACAAGCCGATCTGGACGAGCTCTTCACGCGCTGACAGAAAGCGCCGAGAGGCCTTTCTGACCGCTTTGGAAATGGCACCGTCTCACGCGCTTCCAACGGAACGGTACAACCCTGAAAAGGTTGTTGCGGCCATGCGGGCCGCGCGCAGTGATCGTGATCGTGGCGCACTTGAAGTCGAACTCAGTCGTCTTTTCCTTCAATACGCGCGCGATGTTCAGACCGGCATCCTTAACCCTCGTCGTATTGACGAAGGTCTGGTGCGTGAAGTGCCGCTGCGTCCGCGTCTGGCCACCTTGGCGGCTTTTCACAAGTCTTCGGCACAGGGTTTCTTGAAGGCTCTGCCCCCGAAGAGCCCCGAATACGCGCGTCTGATGAAAGAAAAGATGCAGTTTCAAAAGCTGATCGGCCGTGGTGGTTGGGGCGATAAGGTTTCCGCAAAGTCACTAAAGCCTGGGGCGTCTAATACATCTGTCCTTCAGTTACGCAACCGTCTGATCGCAATGGGCTATCTGTCCCGCACACCAACAACCACGTACGACACGGCAATGACTGCAGCCGTTAAAGCGTTCCAGAAAGATCATGGTCTGTTTGACGATGGCGTTGCCGGCGCGCGCACAATGGAAGCGATCAACACAACGGCAGCGACTCGGTTGAGCCAAATCGTTGTTGCCATGGAGCGTGAGCGTTGGATCAACATGCCGCTTGGAAAGCGTCACGTTTGGGTGAATTTGACGGATTTCCACGCACGTATCGTCGATAACGGTAAGATCACATTCCAAACCCGATCCGTTGTAGGGGCGAACGTCTCCGAGCGTCGCACGCCGGAGTTTTCCGACGTGATGGACCACATGGTCATCAACCCGACCTGGAATGTTCCGCGTTCTATTGCGACGAAGGAATATCTTCCTTTGCTAAAAGAAAATCCGTTTGCGGTGTCGAACCTGAATATTATCGACGTGCGCGGCCAAGTCGTTTCGCGCGGAGATATGGATTTTTCGGAGTATGATGAGACAAATTTTCCCTATGATATGAAAGAGCCACCAAGTCAGGGCAACGCGCTTGGTCTGGTCAAGTTCATGTTCCCGAACCGGTACAATATCTACTTGCACGATACGCCAGCCAAGAGCCTGTTTGGGCGCGAAAAGCGCGCGTTCAGCCATGGGTGCGTGCGTCTGCGCGACCCGTTCGATTTCGCCTACGAGCTTTTGTCAAAGCAAGAGCGTGATCCCGTGGGTTTCTTCAAGGCCACCTTGCAAACAGGTCGTGAAAGCTTTGTCACACTCAAAGAACCGGTGCGCGTGCATCTGGTCTATCGCACGGCATTCACACAGCCCAAGGGCAATGTTCAGTTTCGCGGCGATGTCTACGGACGTGACCGGGCAATCTGGCGCGCATTGAGTGATGCCGGGGTGGTGCTGAGTGCGGTTCGCGGCTAACTCTGTGCCCTGAAAGGGGCGCCGTATGAGCTATACTGTTTCGCAAGTTGCAATCGCGCTGGAGGCTGAGGTCTTTGGCAACGGTTCCATTGAGATTATCGGTGCGTCCGAGCCCGCTTTGGCTGGGGCCGATCAACTGGCTTTGGCGATGGACCCGAAATACGCGGATGGCTTGTCACAGGGTGCGGCACGTGCGGCGATTTTGTGGGAGGGCGCGGATTGGCAAGCGCTTGGATTGGAAGCGGCGATTGTCGTGCCGAGGCCAAGGTACGCGATGTCGGGGCTGACCGCGTTGATGGACCCGGGGCCTGAGATTGCACCGGGTGTGCATCCCATGGCGGTTGTAGACCCTTCGGCACAGATTGGGGAAGGCGCGGCGATTGGCCCGTTTGTTGTGATTGGTGCGCGTGTGCGGATCGGTCCATGTGCGCGGATTGCGTCTCATACGTCAATTGCCGAGGACAGCGTGATTGGTGCGGATGCATTGATCCATGCTGGTGTGCGCATTGGTGCAAGGGTGACCATAGGCGACAGGTTCATATCCCAACCGGGTGCCGTCATTGGGGCGGACGGGTTTAGTTTCGTAACACCCGAAAAGAGCCGCGTGGAAGAGGCTCGCGCGTCCTTAGGCACACAAACGCAGGCGGTGAATGCAAGCTGGACACGGATCCATTCGATCGGGACAGTTGAAATTGGCGACGATGTAGAGATTGGCGCGAATTCAACGATTGATCGCGGAACGATCCGCGCAACCAGCATAGGGGATCGCACGAAGCTCGATAATCTTGTGCATCTGGGGCACAATGTCTCGGTTGGCGTAGACACCTTGCTATGCGGTCAGGTCGGCATCGCGGGGTCCACGAGAATTGGCGATCGTGTAGTATTGGGTGGTCAGGTCGGTGTGTCAGACAATATCTTTGTCGGCGACGATGTGGTTGCAGGAGGCGCGACCAAGATCATGTCAAAAGTGCCTGCAGGGCGCGTGATGCTGGGCTATCCTGCGATGAAGATGGAGCAATACCTCGAGGCCAGCCGCAACTGGCGTCGACTTCCACGAGTGATGGCTGACGTAAAGGCTTTACAGAAAGCTGTTTTAAGCGACGACAAGGATGACTAAGTAAACGGTGCGTCCATCGTGGACGGCGTCCTTTGAACGGGTTGGATATGACAGAGAACGTCAAAAATCGTGTGATTAGGATCATTGCCGAACAAGCTTTGATCGCGCCCGGTGATGTGGCCATGGATCAGTCGCTTGAGGACTTGAGTATCGACAGTATGGCCTTGGTCGAAGCGATTTTCGCCATTGAGGAAGAATTTGATATTCAGGTGCCTTTCAACGCGAACGAACCGGACAAATCGGAATTCGACATATCGACCGTTGCAACGATTGTTGCGGCTGTCGAAATGCTGGTAGCCGAGCAAAAAGCCTGATGCACAGGGTGGTCATCACTGGGGCGGGAACGATCAATCCTTTGGGGCATTGCGTGGCCGCGACCTTTGAGGCGATGCGCGAGGGGCGCTGTGGCATTGGTCCTTTGGATATTCGGGACGTCGACCGTCTGTCGATTAAGATTGGCGGTCAGGTGCGCGACTACGACCCGCATGAGCGATTTAACCGCCAGCAACAGGCGCTGTATGATCGGTTTACGCAATTCACCATGATTGCGGCGAAAGAGGCGATTGAGCAGTCCGGGCTGGAGTTCACAGGCGCCTTGGCGGCGGAATCTGGTGTTGTTTTTGGCACGAGCGGTGGTGGTCTTACCACGCAGGATGAAAATTATCGCGCGGTTTATGAAGAGGGCAAGAACCGGGTTCATCCGTTTATTGTCCCAAAGCTAATGAACAACGCCGCTGCCAGTCACGTGTCGATGACGTGGAACCTGAAGGGGCCGTCTTTCACGGTTGCGACGGCTTGCGCATCGTCCAATCATGCAATGGGGCAGGCATTCTGGCTGGTGCGCAACGGCGCGGCGCGGGCAATGGTCACGGGCGGGTCGGAATCGATGCTGTGCTTTGGCGGTGTGAAGGCCTGGGAGGGCTTGCGCGTGATGTCGCGCGACGCCTGCCGTCCGTTCAGCGCAAACCGTAATGGCATGGTGCAAGGCGAGGGCGCGGGCGTGTTCGTCTTTGAAGAGTACGAGCATGCGCGCGCGCGCGGGGCAAACATTTTGGCCGAAGTTGTCGGTTTCTCGATGACGTCGGATGCAGCCGATATTGTGATGCCATCACAGCAAGGTGCAGCACGCGCGATGGCGGGCGCTTTGCGTGATGCGGGAATAGATGCCGGTCAGGTTGAATACATCAATGCGCATGGCACCGGCACAGCGGCGAATGACAAAACCGAATGCGCCGCCGTTGCCAATGTCTTTGGTGCGCATGCCGACAAGGTGATGATTTCATCGACAAAATCTATGCATGGACACCTGATTGGTGGCACAGGAGCGGTCGAGTTGCTGGCGGTTGTGATGGCGTTAAAAGACGGGGTCGTGGCTCCGACGATCGGGTATCAGGAACCGGACCCTGAGTGTGCTCTGGACGTTGTGCCGAACGAGGCGCGCGAGGCAAAGGTGACCTATGCCTTGTCCAATGCCTTCGCCTTCGGTGGACTGAATGCGGTGCTGGCTTTGAAGAAAATGTAAAAAAACTTTCGAGGCTCTGTCGAAATTGGCAAGCCTCGGACGTCTTTATGTCGACACCAACGACAGGAGACACATGATGCCTTTTCAGATCGCTGCCATGTATGCCGCAATTTTCGGCATCTTATTTATAGGGTTTTCTTTTTACGTCAGCGCGGTCCGCGCCAAGACAGGCGTCAGCACTGGGGACGGTGGGAATATTGCTATGGTCGTCGCGATGCGCCGTCATGGGAATATGGCTGAGTCGACCCCGTTTGCACTTTTGCTGATGGCATTGGCCGAAGCAAATGATCTGTCGGCGATGTGGGTTCATATCGCCGGGCTTGTGCTGATCGCCGGTCGATTAATCCACCCCTTTGGCATCGGTGAGGGTGGCGGTAATTTTCCAGCACGCATTGTCGGACAGTCCGCGACCTATATCGCGATGGCAATTGCGGCTGTTTCGATCCTTTGGTCGAGCATTTCGTGACGCTTGCCAGACCTGTTCCAAACATCGACACTATCCAACCAAGGAGAAAGACCATGAGATATCTTGCATTGATCTATTC
Source organism: Boseongicola sp. (assembly GCA_029287375.1). GTDB lineage: Bacteria > Pseudomonadota > Alphaproteobacteria > Rhodobacterales > Rhodobacteraceae > Boseongicola. The sequence goes on from JARFRG010000286.1 coordinate 7,399, forward strand.
GGCTGACGGAACCGCCCCGGAATACGGAAGTCCGGAATGGGGCGCGTTCATGGGGGCCTATGCTGCAGCCGGGAAGACATTTCACGAACGTGGTGTCTTTGTGGCGGGTGAAGCCTTGCAGCACACAAGCACGGCGACGTCTGTACGGGTGCGGGATGGAAAAACCGAAACAATGGACGGGCCATTTGCCGAAACCAAAGAGCGTCTGGGCGGGTTTTATCTGCTTGATTGCAAAGACTTGGACGAAGCAATTGAGATGGCTGCGTTGATCCCTTCTGCGGCGATCGGGACGGTTGAAGTGCGACCCATTCTCGAGCTTGGCGAATAGGTCTGATCCAGATGTGGTCGCGGCGGAGGTCTCACGCCTTCTTCGCCAAGACCGCGGGCAGCTGCTGGCGGCGCTTATCCGCGCCGTTGGTGATTTTGATCTGGCAGAAGAGGCCCTTAGCGACGCGGTTGAGGCGGCTTGGGTGCATTGGGCGCGCTCGGGTGTGCCGCGTAGTCCCAAGGGCTGGCTCTTGCAAGTTGGTCGCAGGCGCGCGATTGATCGTTTACGCAGAGGGCAACGCTTTCGCGCACGCGTGCCAGAGCTAACGATCATGTTGGAAGAAGATGAAGCGGCGCGTGCAGATGACGCCGCTGATATTCCTGACGAACGGTTGAAACTGATTTTTACCTGTTGCCATCCGGCGTTGGACCGCAAATCTCAGGTAGCGCTGACGCTGCGTACGGTTGCAGGGCTGTCTACGCGCGAAATTGCTCGGGCTTTCTTGGATACCGACACGGCAATGGGGCAGCGATTGTCACGCGCCAAGACCAAAATCGGTGCGGCGGGCATTCCTTATGCGGTACCGGATCGGACGGAGTGGCATCCCCGTTTGCAATCGGTCTTAACCGTTATCTACCTGATATTTAACGAAGGGTGGACGGCGGGTGCCGGCGACGCACCGATACGCGATACGCTGTGCTGCGAAGCAATTTTCCTGGCACGTTTGTTGGGGCAACTTGCGTCTGAAGAGCCCGAGATCGAAGCATTGTTGGCTTTGATGCTGTTGAGTTGGGGGCGTCGTTCCGCGCGGCATCGCCCCGGTGCGGGTCTGGTCGGTCTGGACGAGCAAGATCGCAGACTTTGGAACCGTGATGTTTTGGAAGAGGGTCTGTCAGTGTTGGATGCGGCGGTAGCGCGTGGCGCGCCCGGTCCATTTCAGTGTCAGGCAGCCATTCAAGCCTTGCACGTGCAGGCAGACGGTCCTGAGGCCACAGACTGGCAACAGATCGTCTTGCTATATGACCGTTTGCTAAGATTTCAGCCAACCGATGTGGTGCGACTTAATCGTGCGGTGGCGCTGGCAGAAACCGGGGCGCTGGCACTTGCAAGCGCCGAGATTAAATCCCTTGCAGTGGCCTTGGAAGACTATCAGCCCTACCACGCGGCGCGGGCCGAGGTGTTCCGGCAGATTGGCGATGCAAAGGGTGTGGCGCTTGCATTGGAACGGGCCATTGAATTGTCGCAAAGCGAAGACGAGCGGCGCTGGCTTGAAGCGCGGCGGCGCGCACTCTTTTAGGCGTCGCTATTTGGTTTTGCGCGGGACTGCGTAAAGCTCCAGCCGGTGACCTTTCAGGTCATAGCCCAGTTTCTGCGCAATCTTTTCCTGAAGTTCTTCGATTTCGGCATCGACAAATTCAATGACTTCACCGGAATGCAAATCTATCAGATGATCGTGGTGATCACGGTCTGCGTCTTCATAGCGGGCGCGGCCGTCGCGGAAATCGAGGCGTTCCAGAATGCCCGCTTCTTCGAAGAGTTTGACTGTGCGATATACTGTTGCCAGTGAAATGCGCGGATCAACTGTGGAGGCGCGCGCATATAGCTCCTCGACGTCCGGGTGATCTTCGGCCTCCTCAAGCACAGCCGCAATCGTCCGGCGCTGTTCGGTGAGGCGCAGGCCCTTGGCCTCGCAGCGGTCTAAGATGGTATCGGTCATGCGATCTGCGCCCTGTGTCGATCTTCCTTTTAGGCGAACGCGCGCGCGAGGAAAACCCCGTGAGCGTATCATGCGCGCGCGCAAAAGATGTCGCCCCTGAAAGGCACGGCGGGACAGGGCTGCTTCTTGGGCTTCTTTGCAAAGTTTCCAAAACACCTCTGCGCGTTTGCGGGCCGGGTCGTTCACGCGTTTACATGAATTAACTTTGTTTCTGACATTTCGGGCGGAATTGGACAGCGGCCTTTGTGTGATGAGTTGTGTTGGTGGGCGCGGAGTCATAAAGCGGATGGCAAGAGTCACAAGCAGGTACGCACAAACAATGGCAGATCGCGACAGGATTGATGCGACGGGCGCGATTGTTTTGATCGGGTTTTCGGCGCTGCTTGGCTTCAATCAAGTAGTAATTCGGGTTGTGAATGAAGGTTTGCAACCGGTGTTTTTCGCGGGCCTGCGGTCGACCGGCGCGGTGTTTTGTCTTTGGCTATGGTTCATTGCGCGGGGCCGCTCTTTGGGCTTGTTGCGAAAGGATTTGGCGCCGGGGCTGTTGATCGGTTCGATTTTTGCGGTGGAATTTATATTTCTTTTCAATGCTTTGGATTTGACGACTGTTACCCGAGTCAGTGTCATTTTGTATTCGATGCCGGTTTGGCTGGCGTTGATGGCGCATTTTTTGATCCCGGGTGAACGGATCACGCCGATGAAGGCTGCAGGGCAGGGATTGGCCTTTGCAGGCGTCGCAATCGCCATCATCTGGCGCGGTGGTGGTGGGGAGGCGTCTTTGTTGGGTGACTTGCTCGCGCTTTTGGCGGCGTTTTGTTGGGCCGGTATTGCATTGGTCGCGCGCACTGGCCTAAAGGCCGTGGCTCCGGACCGTCAGTTGATGTGGCAGGTTCTTGTTTCTGCGCCGATCCTGTTGGTAGCAGCATTGTTTTTCGGACCATTGATCCGGGATATTCAGCCGATCCATCTGTGGGGGTTGGCGTTTCAGATCGTTGTTATCGTGACGTTTGGTTTCGCGCTTTGGCTTTGGTTCTTGTCGGTTTATCCGCCCGCAAGCGTGGCGGCATTCGGCTTTCTTGCTCCGGTGTTCGGAGTGTTCTTTGGCTGGCTGTTTTTGGGCGAGGCGTTGGGTTTGCCGGTGTTGGTCGCACTGGTCTTGGTGTCGGTGGGATTGGTGTTGATCAACCGACCTGTTCAGGTGCCGCAGAAAGTCTGAGGGACGACTTCGTCATTTAGCGGGGGTCGTGTGAGGTCGATCATTTCTCCTGGCTCGGCGAAAGGCGTCTCGAGCGCTTTTACAAGGCGCTCGAACACAGAGAAATCACCAGCGACGCCCGCTTGGATGGCCTGCTCAATGCGGTGTGTTCGCGCGATCAAGGCTGGATTTGCTCGGTGCATCTCACTGAGACGTTCTTGCGGCGTCGTCTTCTCGGTCGCGAGACGGTCGCGCCAGTTGCGCTCCCAATCGTCGTAGGTCGACGGATCGACGAATTCGTCGCGTGCTTTGTCGGTTCCAAGGGCGCGGAACGTATTCGTGAAATCCGCTTGTCCCTGCGCCATGCGATCCAAAAGATCATTGATCAGGTCGGTATCGTTGGCGGCTTCAGATTGGAGGCCAATTTTGGCGCGAAACACACGCAGCCAAGCAGAGCGGAACAGATCGGGGAAGCGATCAATACTGGCTTGCGCTGGTGCAACGCCGCCTATCAGCGGCAAGAGTGCCGAGGCAAGTTGCGCAAGGTTCCACATCGCCATATCGGGTTGGCGGCCATAGGCATACCGGCCTTGTTGGTCGATTGAGGAAAAGACTTGCATTGGGTGGTAGCGATCCATGTAGGCACAGGGGCCATAGTCGATGGTTTCCCCGGATATCGTCATGTTGTCTGTGTTCATTACACCGTGGACAAAGCCGAACCCCATCCACCGCGCTATGAGGTTGGCTTGCTTTGCAACGACACCGTCGAGGAGCCCCAACGCGCCTTTTGCATCAGGGAAGTGGCGGGCAAGCGTGTGGTCGGTGAGCGCCGCGAGAGCCTCGGTGTCTTGCTGGGATGCGAAATACTGGAAAGTACCGACGCGGATGTGACTGGCGGCAACGCGGGTAAAGACCGCACCCGGAAGCGGGGTCTCGCGTATCACTGTTTCTCCTGTCGCAATGGCCGCTAATGCACGTGTCGTCGGGACGCCAAGCGCGTGCATGGCTTCGGAGACGATATATTCGCGCAGCACGGGGCCGACCCACGCGCGCCCGTCACCCATACGGGAATAGGGCGTGGGACCGGAACCTTTCAGTTGAATATCGTAGCGTTCACCGTCGCGGCCGATGATTTCGCCAAGCAGGATTGCGCGGCCGTCGCCAAGACGCGGAGACCAGCCGCCAAATTGGTGTCCTGCATAGACCTGCGCCAAGGGTTCGGCACCGTCTGGTGTGAAGTTTCCTGCCAGGGCCGCGACGCCATCAGGTTCACCAAGGGTCGCCGCGTCAAGCCCAAGCTGTGCAGCGAGCGATTGATTAAGCGCAATCAGGGTCGGGGCCTTTACAGGCGTCGGCGCCATCTTGGTGTAAAAGCGATCGTCGAGGCGCGCGTAGCTGTTATCGAAGGGGATATTGAGGCTCATAGGCATTAGATAGGCACTCAAGCCCTCCACGTCATCAGGTTGAAAGGGCGGCGGTCAAAGCCAAGTTTTTGGTACAGCGTCTGTGCGCGGGTGTTTTCCGGAGCGACTTCGAGGTGAAGCGCCATGAGGCCCGCGCTTTTGAGGGATTTGATCAGCGACAGGACGGCCTCGCTACCCATGCCACGGCCGCGGACCTTTTCGCGGATCCACAACTCGTCGATGAAACCGTCCAGGCCACCCATTTCGATGGACCAACCAAAGGTGACGGCGATATAGCCGACGGGAGACATTTTCGGGCCGATAAGCCAGACCGCCCCATGCGGAGAGCCATCAAGGAGCGGCGTGACCGCGGCGCGGCGATGATCTGCATCAGAACCGATCCCTTCGAGGGCGTGATAGGCCTCGATCATCGGCAAAAGCTTTTCGATGTCGCCAGAGTTGGCGAGGTGAAGAATTTGGGTCATTTCAGGCGTTCCAATGCACGGGCTTCTGCTTTGTTGATCCAGTCCGCCTTGCAGGCACCATAGGCCTCTCCCCCTTCGGGAAAGCGAGCGGCGCAGGCAGCTTTGACGGACGTATAGGCTGCTCGCAAGCTTGCGTTTTTGCGCAGTGCGTCACGGAAGGCAAGGTGACGTTCAATGTCAGAGTGACCCTTCGCGTAGCCATGTGCCTGGAAGCGGCGTACGCCAGATCCGGGATCTGTTTTGCGGCAGTAGCTGCGCCCGGCCAAGCCGTATTCGCCCATCCATTCAAAGCCCAGCTTCTCGAATGCTTCGCGCGCTGCGTTTTGTGCCGTGGTATCGGTGAACACCGGCAAAAGATCGATGATCGGTTTTGCGGGCAGGCCGGGTACTGACGTTGAACCGATATGGTGGACGACCAACAAGCCGGGTACATCAGCCATCAGCGCGTCGATTTCACGAGCGGCTGTTTGGGGCCAGCTTGGATCCGGCGCAGAGAGAAAGGTCACAGGCGCGCAAGCCGATCCGTCAAAAGATCGAAAAAGCCTTTGTCATCTACTGATCCCATGAACATTGCATTCGGTACCCGGTTCGTGACGCCCCACCAATCTGCAACGGTCATCCCAAGGGTCAATTCCGACTGTGTTTCGATCTCGACGTTTATGAACCGTCCCTGAAACAGATCTGGATTGATGAGATAGGCAATCGTGCAAGGATCATGGAGCGGCGCACCTTGCGAGCCATATTTTTCGATGTCGAAACGCTCAAAGAAATCCGTCCAGCTGGCGACCAAGTGGCCGACGTTTGTATCAAGGGCTTTGATGTCGGCGATCCAGCGTGCGCTTGTGAGTGCTTTGTGGGTGACATCAAGCGGCATCACGGTGATTTTTACGCCGGATTTAAACACGATATCAGCGGCTTCCGGGTCGACGTAGATGTTGAATTCTGCAGCGGGTGTGATATTCCCGACTTCGAAATATGCCCCCCCCATTAAGACGACTTCCTGTACGCGGCCGATGATGTCAGGCGCGCGATTGAAGGCGACTGCTATATTTGTCAGTGGACCAATCGGGACCAGCGTCACTGTGCCCGCAGGTGCGTTGCGCAATGTTTCGATGATAAAGTCGACACCGTGCTGATCCTGGAGCGGCATAGTGGGTTCTGGCAGTTTTGGGCCATCAAGGCCGGTCTTGCCGTGGACATGCTCTGCGGTGACGAGTTTTCGCCTGATGGGGGCATCGCACCCTGCGTAGACGGGGATATCTGTGCGTTCGGCAAGTTCGCAGATGATGCGACTGTTTTTTTCCGTCAACGCAAGCGGCACATTTCCAGCCACAGCCACGATGCCCAAAAGATCGATTTCATCCGGCGATCCCAGCGCAAGAAGAATTGCCACGGCATCATCTTGCCCCGGATCGGTGTCGATTATGATTTTGCGGGGCGCTGCCATGTCGTTCTCCGGTTAAGGATGCAGACATTGGCGGCGCCCCGCAGGCTTGTCCAGTCTTGCGACGTTCCAATTGGCGTATTCACGCAAGGTTAGCCATCTGTACCGGTGCCTGCGTCAAAATCTACACGCTCGACCATTTGCAAGGCTTCTGCGCGGTGGCTGGCGATCGCTGCGAGGTTCGTGTCGTCTGGGATGAAGGCACCCCAACTGGCCACAAGGTCTGACGTGCTCGCGTCTGGCGAGGCAGGATATTCATAGACTACCGAGGCGTAGATCGACTGTGCTTCGGGAGACACCAGATACTCCATAAAGGCCAGTGCGTTGTCTTGGTTCGGAGCGCTTGCCGTCATGGCAACGCCGGAAATATTGACGTGGCTCGCACCATTGTCGGCGAAAGTTGGAAATTCGATGCGCACCGAATTAGCCCACTCTGCCTGTTCGGTGTCCTCCAGCATCGCGCCCATATAGTAGGTGTTGCCAAGCGAAATATCGCATTCTCCGGCCCAAATGGATTTGACTTGCGCCCGGTCGTTGCCCTCGGGGTCTTTGGCAAGATTGGCTTTGACGCCCTTCAACCACGTCTCGGCGGCTGCTTTGCCATTGTGCTCGATCACCGCGCTGAGGAGGCCAAGCGTGTATACATGGGTTCCAGAACGCGTGCAGATGCGTCCGGCCCATTTGGGATCAGCCAGGTCTTCGTAGGTCGTGACCTCACCGTCCCCCACACGATCCTTGGCAGCATAGACGATGCGCGCGCGTGTCGTCAGGGCAAACCAGTGACCTTCGGGGTCGCGCAGGGACGCGGGGATCGTGGCATCAAGGGTTTCGCTGGATATGCTTTGTGTGACACCGGCATCTTTGGCATCCGTCAGGCGGCTGATGTCAACGGTAAGAATAATATCCGCGGGAGAGCGGCGTCCTTCGGCCTTGAGGCGCTCGACCAGACCCTTGTCTACATAGGCGACATTGGTGGTAATGCCTGTTTGAGCGCTAAACGCGTCCAACAGTGGCTGGATCAATTCGGGCTGACGGTAGGAATAGATGTTTAGTTCATCGGCAAAGGCGGGAACCGCCATTGTCGAGGCGACCAGAGCAAAGAGCGGCGTACGCATTTTGGATTTCCAAACAGTTTGAACCTTTGCGTGGAATTAATCCGACTATTTTAGTCAGGTCAATATCTCGGAGACTGCTAATCGGGAAAATATTGGTCCCTGCTTCAGGATGTCTCACCGCGCTCGCGTCGTTTCTCGGCGTTCCAGAGGGCGTCCATTTCTTCGAGGTTGCTGTCGATCGGTGCGCGGTCCTGAGCAGCGAGTACCTTTTCTATCTCTTTGAATCGGCGTGTGAATTTTGCATTTGCGTCACGAAGCGCATGCTCGGGATCAATGTTCAGATGACGCGCGAGATTTGCCATAACAAACAAAAGATCTCCGTATTCTTCGTGGATGTGAGCCTGATCTGCGGCTTCACTGGCTTCGACAAGTTCCGCAGTTTCTTCGGTGATTTTCTCAAGAACTGCCCCAGCGTCCGGCCAATCAAAGCCGACGCGGGCGGCGCGTTTTTGAAGCTTCACAGCCCGAAGCAAGGCGGGCATGCCCAGTGCCACGTCATCAAGTACACCCTCGGCACCCTTGTTTTTGCGTTCGCGCGCTTTGGCGGATTCCCAATCGCGCTTTTGGTCCTCGGCCGTCTTTTCGCGCGTTTCGTCGCCAAAGACGTGCTGATGGCGGTC
>JARFRG010000222.1 GCA_029287375.1 Boseongicola sp.
CGACACGAAGGATTATGGCGATCTTCTTTTGGAAGACCTCCGCATCCGCGATTTCATCAAAGAAGAGTGTAAGCAGGCTGGGATCAGCCGTGTGATCATCGAGCGTCCGCACAAGAAGTGCCGCGTCACGATCCACACAGCGCGTCCCGGTGTCATCATTGGCAAGAAAGGTGCAGACATCGAAGGTCTGCGTCGCAAGATTGCTTCGATGACCGACAGCGAATTGCACCTCAACATTGTTGAAGTTCGCAAGCCCGAGCTGGACGCCGCACTTGTGGCCGAAAGCATCGCGCAGCAGCTTGAGCGTCGTGTGTCTTTCCGTCGTGCTATGAAGCGCTCGGTTCAGAACGCAATGCGCATGGGATCGCTTGGTATTCGCGTGAACGTGGCTGGTCGTCTTGGCGGCGCGGAAATCGCACGGACGGAATGGTACCGCGAAGGTCGCGTGCCGCTTCATACGCTGCGCGCTGACATTGACTATGCACTGGCAGAAGCCAAAACGGCTTATGGCATCATCGGAATCAAGGTCTGGATCTTCAAAGGCGAGATTATGGAGCACGATCCTGCTGCTCGTGATCGTCGCCAGCAGGAGCTTCAAGACGGTCCCGCACCACGTGGTGCCGGCGGCCGCCGTAATTAAGGAGCGACAAGATGCTGCAACCAAAGCGCACTAAATTCCGCAAGATGCACAAGGGCCGCATTCGTGGTGAGGCCAAGGGTGGATCCGATCTGAACTTTGGAACGTATGGTCTTAAGGCCACCGAGCCAGAGCGTGTAACAGCACGTCAGATCGAAGCTGCTCGTCGTGCCATGACGCGTCACATGAAGCGTCAGGGCCGTGTTTGGATCCGCATTTTCCCGGACACTCCGGTAACCTCCAAGCCCGTCGAAGTTCGTATGGGTAAAGGTAAAGGTTCCGTAGATTTCTGGGCCTGCAAGGTTAAGCCTGGCCGGGTTATGTTCGAGATCGACGGTGTGAACGACACAGTCGCACGTGAGGCCCTGCGTCTTGCTGCGATGAAGCTGCCGGTCAAGACACGCACGATTGTTCGCGAGGACTGGTAAGTATCACTTTCGCGCTGCGAATGTGATGCGTGTGGTGTAGCGCGTTTCGAAGAAACCCGCGGGCCATCACCCGGTTGAAATTACAGAGGGGCGGTGCAATGCGCCGCCCCTTTTGCTTTGCTCAGAGGAAAACGAAGTCCGTGAAATCTGTCGATATCGTCAAATGGATCGCGACGATCATTCAGCTTTTCGGCTACGGCCTGACAGGAATGAACGTTGTGCCATGGAATGTCTTCGCGTTTCTCGTCGGTATCGCGCTTTGGTTCGCGGTTGGTGTGATGTGGAAAGACCGCGCCATCATGCTGGTGCATGTGGGCGCGTTTTTCTCGCTGACGCTGGGGTATCTCAACGCTTGACTATCAGTGGAATGCTGGCCTTCCCTTTGAGCGCGGCGCAGGCCCTCAATCGTGTAGCTGTCGGTGCCGCCAACCGCGCGAAACTTGTGGTGGATTATGGCGAAGTCGTCGTGGATCAGCGGCGCGAATTCTATGGTCGGAGGGATCTCGTCTGCTGAGATGAGCGAACAGGTCATGGCGTTCCCTCTGACGAGGAACGCTCAACCCACTCGCGCAAGGAAATGTTTTGCGGTAAGAGGCGCTTATGTCCAGCATTAAGTCACTCTTCGTCACCCCGCTTTACCACGCCATTCTCTCCGAACATGGCGCCCCGATCGACTCTGGCGAACTGGAGGCGTCGTGTCTGTCCATCGCGCAAGACGATGAAGCGGGGCAGGCGTGGTGCGAGGCGAATGACTTTCCCGGATATACGTCCTATGCGTCGCTCACCGACCTGGGGTGGCGGTTTCCGATCTTTGCTGACCTGATCAAGGTTCTGGACGCGCATGTTGGGGCGTTTGTTGACACACTCGACTTCGATCTCGGGGGCCGCAAAATCGTGCTCGAAGACCTTTGGATCAACATCCTGCCCGAAGGCGGCATCCACACAGCCCACATCCACCCCCATTCAGTGATCAGTGGCACGACCTATGTCGCCATGCCGGAAGGTGCCAGCGCGATACGTTTTGAAGACCCGCGCCATCCAATGATGATGGCAGCGCCGCCGCGTAGCAAAGACGCGCGAGAGGCGCTCAAGACCTTCGTTTACGTCGCGCCCAAAGTCGGTGATGTCTTGTTGTGGGAAAGCTGGCTGCGTCACGAAGTGCCAATGAACATGGCCGAAGACGACCGGATAAGCGTCAGCTTTAACTACAAGTGGGACAGCTAAACCGCCGTCTGTTCTTTTGTTTGGAAGTATCCCGGGGGTCTGGGGGCAGAGCCCCCAGTGGATCGCGGCCGTAGGTCGGGAAAACCGATCCAAAACAAGGGTTGCCAAGGGCGCAATCCAAGCCTATACGCCCCCTCTATTGTCCACTCCACCGGAATCAGAGTGACCCTTCTGGGCTCTCCGGTGATGTTGAAAAAAGGAAGATCGGCGATGGACGCCAATGAACTGCGGGAGAAAACTCCCGATCAGCTCCGTGACGAGCTGGCAAATCTCAAGAAAGAGGCCTTTAACCTCCGTTTCCAGCAGGCCACTGGCCAATTGGAAAATACGGCTCGTATGCGCGTTGTGCGTCGCGAAGCCGCTCGGGTTAAGACCATTTTGAACCAAAAGGCGGCCGCTGCCGCTGCGGAGGCCTGAAGTCATGCCTAAAAGAATTCTCACAGGCACCGTCACGAGCGATGCAAACGCACAGACCGTCACTGTTTCGGTCGAGCGCCGTTTCACGCATCCGGTCATGAAGAAAACAATCCGTAAGTCCAAGAAATACCGGGCTCACGACGAAGCAAACACATTCAAGACGGGCGATCAGGTCCGTATTCAGGAATGTGCACCAAAGTCGAAAACGAAGCGTTGGGAAGTGCTGGCCGACTAAGGCTGCACTTTTCGAATTATTAGCGAAACCCTGGGGCCAACGACTGCAAAGCGGTCCCACAGGTCGGGAGAAACCAAATGATCCAGATGCAGACCAACCTGGATGTTGCTGACAACAGCGGCGCGCGCCGTGTTCAGTGCATCAAGGTTCTGGGTGGTTCCAAGCGTCGGTACGCATCCGTGGGCGACATTATTGTCGTCTCGGTCAAGGAAGCCATTCCTCGTGGTCGTGTGAAGAAGGGTGACGTGCGTAAAGCCGTCGTCGTTCGCACCGCCAAACAAGTTCGTCGTGAAGATGGCACAGCGATCCGTTTTGATCGCAATGCTGCGGTGATCCTCAACAACAACAATGAGCCAATCGGTACCCGTATCTTTGGCCCAGTTGTTCGCGAGCTTCGCGCAAAGAACTTCATGAAAATCATCTCGCTCGCCCCGGAGGTGCTGTAAGATGGCTGCTAAGCTTAAGTCAGGCGACAAGGTCGTCGTCCTTGCTGGCAAGGACAAAGGTAAAGAAGGCGCGATCACATCTATCGACCCCAAGTCTGGTAAGGCTGTGGTTGATGGCGTGAACATGGCGATCCGTCACACCAAGCAAACCCAGACAAGCCAGGGTGGTCGTCAGCCAATCGCTGTTCCGATCCCACTGTCCAATCTGGCGATTGTCGACAGCAACGGCAAAGCAACGCGCGTCGGCTTCAAAATGGAAGACGGCAAGAAAGTGCGTTTTGCCAAGACCACGGGAGACGTGATCTGATGCTTGATACTGCAACATACACCCCACGTCTTGTTTCCATCTATCGCGACACCATCCGTGCGGCGATGAAGGAAGAGTTCGGCTACAAGAACGACATGCAAATCCCGCGTTTGGACAAAATTGTTCTGAACATCGGTGCAGGCGCTGAATCGGTCAGAGATTCCAAGAAAGCCAAATCGGCTCAGGAAGATCTGACGAAGATCGCCGGTCAGCAGGCCGTCATCACGAAAGCAAAGAAATCCATCGCTGGTTTCCGCGTTCGCGAAGATATGCCGCTGGGCACAAAGGTCACGCTTCGCGGCGACCGCATGTATGACTTTCTTGACCGTCTGATCACTGTCGCAATGCCCCGTATCCGGGACTTTCGCGGCGTGAAGGGATCGGCGTTCGATGGTCGTGGCAACTACGCCATGGGCATGAAAGAGCATATCGTTTTCCCGGAAATCGACTTTGATAAAGTCGACGAAGTCTGGGGCATGGACATCATCATCTGCACCAACGCCAACACGGATGCAGAAGCCAAGGCGCTGTTGAAGCTTTTCAACATGCCGTTCAACAGCTGAGCCTGGGAGAGATTACGAGATGGCAAAGAAAGCAATGATCGAACGCGAAAAGAAGCGTGAAGCACTGGTGGCAAAATATGCCACGAAGCGTGCTGCGCTGAAAGTTATCGCGAACGACGAAAGCAAGCCGATGGAAGAGCGTTTCAAAGCGCGCCTCAAGCTTGCAAAACTGCCGCGCAACAGCTCGGCGACACGTCTTCACAACCGGTGTCAGCTTACGGGGCGTCCACACGCCTATTACCGTAAGCTGAAAATGTCGCGGATCGCGCTCCGGGATCTTGGCTCTGCGGGCCAAGTTCCGGGCATGGTCAAGTCAAGCTGGTAAGGGGGTATTAAAAAATGAACGATCCTCTAGGTGATATGCTGACACGCATTCGGAATGCGCAGATGCGTGGAAAATCCACGACCCACACGCCAGCATCCAAGCTGCGCAAATGGGTTCTCGAAGTTCTCGCGGACGAAGGTTACATCCGCGGCTTTGAAGAAACGACCGGTAAAGATGGCCACCCGGCTATCGAAATCAGCCTGAAGTATTACGAAGGCACTCCGGTTATTCGCGACCTCAAGCGCGTGTCGACCCCTGGTCGTCGTGTGTACATGGGCGTCAAAGACATCCCCACGGTCCGTCAGGGTCTTGGTGTGTCAATTGTCTCAACGCCCAAGGGCGTGATGTCGGATCAAGCAGCACGGTCAGCCAACGTCGGCGGCGAAGTGCTCTGCACGGTATTCTGAGGAGGGAACCATGTCTCGAATTGGGAAAAAACCGGTAGAGATGCCATCAGGCGTCGAAGCCTCCGTGTCGGGTCAGACCGTTACTGTGAAGGGACCGAAAGGTACCCGCTCATTCACAGCAACCGACGATGTGACAATCACGGTCGATGGCAATGTCATCACCGTCGAGCCGCGCGGCAAATCAAAACGCGCCAAGCAGCAGTGGGGCATGAGCCGCACGATGCTAGGCAACCTTGTCACCGGCGTTTCGGCCGGTTTCAAGAAAGAGCTTGAGATCAACGGCGTGGGTTACCGGGCGCAGGCGCAGGGCAATGTCCTGAAACTGAACCTCGGCTATAGCCACGAAGTCAATTTTGATGTGCCAGAGGGCGTGACTGTCACGACCCCTAAGCAGACCGAAGTTGTGGTTGAAGGCATTGATCAGCAACTCGTCGGTCAGGTCGCGGCAAACATCCGCGAATGGCGTGCGCCGGAGCCCTACAAGGGCAAGGGTATCAAGTACAAAGACGAATATATCTTCCGCAAGGAAGGTAAGAAGAAGTAAGGACCGGACATATGGCACTTTCCAAAAGAGAGCTGTTCCAGAAGCGCCGCATGCGCGTCCGGAACAAACTTCGCAAGGTGAACGTAGGACGCGTGCGTCTTTCCATTCATCGTTCGAACAAGAACATCAGCGTCCAGCTGATCGACGATCTGGCGGGTACAACACTTGCCTCTGCTTCGTCGCTTGAAAAGGACCTTGGTGTTGTTGGTAAGAACAACATCGAAGCAGCAACCAAAGTCGGCACAGCCATCGCCGAGCGCGCCAAGAAGGCGGGCATCGAAGAGGCTTATTTCGACCGGGGCGGCTTTTTGTTCCACGGCAAGGTGAAGGCTGTTGCCGACGCTGCACGTGAAGCAGGTTTGAAAATC
>JARFRG010000244.1 GCA_029287375.1 Boseongicola sp.
GCGGATTGGGGCCGCTGCCGAGGCCGCGCTGGCGTAAAAGACACATTTTCGGGCTGCGACTTGGCTGATTTGTGGGTTCACGGTGGACCGCTTGGCCCACAATGGGCTAACTTACTGCTAACGGGGCAAAATGACCCCGAATTTGAGGCAGTTATGGTGTTCCCCGAGCGGTTTTCGAACCTACCGGAATATGCGTTCCCGCGTCTGCGGGCATTACTCGACGTGCATGCGCCGGGCGGTGAAGTCTTGCATATGACAATCGGTGAGCCACGCCACGCTTTTCCCGCATTCGTCGCTGAAATTATTGCCGCCAATGCTGATGGATTTGGCAAATATCCACCGAATGAAGGGACGCCCGAGCTTTTGGAGGCCATAAGCGGATGGCTTTTGCGCCGCTATGATGTGCGTGTTCCAAGTGATCAAGTTATGGCTTTGAACGGGACCCGCGAAGGGCTCTACAATGCTATGATGGCGCTTTGCCCTGAACAAAGGAAAGGCGGACAGCCCGTCGTTCTGGTGCCAAACCCATTTTACCAAGTCTACGCTGTCGCGGCCCTGTCGGTCGGCGCCGAGCCGGTTTTTTTGCCCTGCACCGAGGCCACAGGGTTCTTGCCCGATTTTGGTGCAGTCGCTCCGGCGGTGCTTGACCGGGTCAGCGTTGCTTACATCTGTTCGCCGTCTAACCCGCAGGGCGCGGTTGCTGACCGCGATTATTGGCGCAATCTTCTGGCACTGGCCGAACGGCATGATTTCCGTGTGTTCGCTGATGAATGCTATTCCGAAATTTGGCGGACCGAACCGCCCGTTGGGGCGCTTCAGATGGCGGCCGAAATGGGCGCTGACCCCGAGAGGGTCGTTGTCTTTCATTCGCTATCCAAGCGCTCGAACCTTCCGGGTTTGCGGTCTGGATTTGTGGCAGGTGGACCCGAAACAATCCGACGACTTCGCCAACTTCGCGCCTACGCGGGCGCGCCGTTGCCGTTGCCGTTGCAAAAAGCAGCGACAGCTGTGTGGCTGGACGAAGCCCATGTTGACGCCAGCCGCGCGCGATACCAGGCCAAGTACGACATCGCAGATCGCGTCTTCAAGAACGTCGACGGCTGCGCGGCCCCGGAGGCTGGATTTTTTCTGTGGTTGCCCGTTGAGGACGGCGAGGCTGCTGCATTGAGGATTTGGCGCGACACAGGCGTGCGGGTCTTACCCGGCGCGTATTTGTCGCGTGACGTGGACGGGGAAAACCCCGGCACAGGCTACATTCGTGTGGCCATGGTTTTGAACGAAGAAGAATTGCAGCGCGGTCTAGAGGCACTCCGCGACTGCATTTACAGGTAAGGAACAGGTAAGCATGGCGTTTCAGGCAAGGCATCGCGATCCGCTTTTTGACAGTGATACTCAGGCGGTCATCGAACGTCGGGGCAAAGAACTGGTGGGGCTTACCCTTCTGGGACTAGCTATTCTCGTGGCGCTGATGCTGGGGTCGTATTCGCCGGATGATCCGAATTGGCTGAACGCGACAGATGCGCCTGCGCGCAATGTACTCGGTCCGATTGGCGCAGCCATCGCCTCGCCGCTGTATGTGATCGCGGGTTTCGGTAGCTGGGCAATTGCGGTGATCTTCGGTGTCTGGGGTTTGCGTCTGTTGTTTCACTATGGCGAAGAACGTGCGGTATCGCGGCTGATCTTCGCACCAATTGCTGTTGCTCTTGTCTCGATCTATGCCTCAACTCATCTGCCTGGCGGTGATTGGGCGCACTCATTCGGTCTTGGCGGATTGTTTGGCGACACCGTTCTGGGAGCGATCCTTGGTGTTCTGCCGGTTGCGCCCGGAACTGGTTTGAAAGTCATGGCCTTGGTTCTATTTGGCGGAGCCATCGCAATGGGTGCCTTCGTTCTGGGTTTCACACGGGACGAGCTGTGGGCCTACGCACGCTATCTGTTGGGCGGAGTGATCCTTTTGTACGCAACGGCTGTGACAGCGCTGGGGCGGGGCGCTGCTGGTGGTTTGCGGTTAGCGTCGGATGCGCGCACGCGTGCCATCGAACGTCGCGCCATTCCAAATGACATCCCCGAGGTTCATGGTGGTGATGTCAGTCCGGCGGTACTGAAAGCAACGCGCGCCTATCGACTGGGCAGTGAAGGCTCTGAAAAGTCTGGTATTTTTGGAAAGCTGCCCTCTCTTTTAAACCGAAAACCGACGGTTGATACCTCAGAAAACGCGCCCTTTGCGCCCTCAGAAGGTCTGAGTTCCCGCGTCACCGAGGCGGTAAATTCCCGCGTGCGTCGCCCCGATGGTCTGCGCGCCGAGCCACCACTTGTCGGTGATGCGGTTCCGCGCACGGTGATGTTGGACGAATTCGGAGAGCTTTCGACCTATTCGGACGACCTTTCAACACGTGAATTACCCGAGCCGGAACTTGTGGTGACACAGCATGAACCCGGTGGCGGTTTTCAGTCTGCACGGCCTGTCGTGCAGCACAAAACGTCCAAGGCGGCTCCCTCCAAACGGGCAAGGGCCGAAGCGCAGCCGCAGTTGAACTTCGATGGCCGCGAGAGCGAATTCGAAATTCCGCCGCTAAGCTTACTAAGCGATCCGGCCGTTATTGAGCGGCATCATCTTTCTGACGAAGCGCTCGAGGCCAATGCGCGGATGCTGGAAAGCGTGTTGGATGACTACGGTGTAAAAGGTGAAATTGTCAGTGTGCGTCCTGGTCCCGTCGTGACGATGTATGAACTTGAGCCTGCGCCGGGCCTTAAGGCCAGCCGTGTGATTGGCCTTGCAGACGACATCGCGCGATCAATGTCTGCACTTTCCGCGCGTGTTTCGACCGTGCCGGGTCGTTCGGTCATCGGAATTGAATTGCCGAATGAAAACCGCGAAAAGGTTGTCCTGCGCGAGCTTTTATCCGGCCGCGACTATGGCGACGGAAGCCACCGCCTGCCCCTCGCGCTTGGCAAAAATATCGGTGGTGACCCGGTGGTCGCGAACTTGGCCAAGATGCCTCACTTGTTGATTGCGGGTACCACGGGTTCGGGTAAATCGGTTGCGATCAACACGATGATCCTGAGCCTTCTCTACAAGCTGACACCTGAAGAATGCCGGATGATCATGATTGATCCAAAGATGCTGGAACTCAGCGTCTATGACGGTATTCCGCACCTTTTGTCGCCCGTTGTGACTGACCCCAAGAAAGCCGTGGTTGCGTTGAAATGGGTCGTCGGGGAGATGGAAGAACGCTATCGCAAGATGTCAAAAATGAATGTCCGAAACATCGAGGGCTTCAACGGCAAAGTTCGGGACGCGCTGAAAAAGGACGAAATGTTCAGTCGCACTGTTCAGACCGGATTTGATGATCAAACCGGAGAACCCGTGTTTGAAACCGAAGAGTTTGCGCCAGAAACCTTGCCCTACATTGTGGTGATCGTTGACGAGATGGCGGACCTAATGATGGTCGCTGGTAAAGAAATCGAAGCTTGTATTCAACGTCTTGCGCAGATGGCGAGAGCCTCGGGCATTCATCTGATCATGGCCACGCAACGGCCATCTGTAGACGTCATTACCGGCACGATCAAAGCCAACTTTCCGACGCGCATCTCATTTCAGGTGACGTCCAAGATCGACAGCCGTACCATCCTCGGAGAGATGGGCGCCGAGCAACTCTTGGGCATGGGCGACATGCTTTACATGGC
>JARFRG010000009.1 GCA_029287375.1 Boseongicola sp.
CAGGAGGGCGGGGTCGCCCTCCCGGCTGTCTGTTGGATCGGACACTAAAGGGTTACCTCAGGCCGGCTTCTTCGAAAAAGCGGATCGCACCGGGGTGGAATTCGGCAACCCCGATATCATTTGCCATATCGGCAGGCTTGAACGCGCGCATCGGTGGGAATGTTTCGCCCATCACAGCGCCCTGTTCGTACATTGCCTTGGTCATTTCATACACCGCCTCGTCAGAGGCGCCGGCATGCGTGAACACAACCTGAGGAAAAGCAATATAGGTATCGTCTTCGATCACGCCGGGCATGGAACCGGCCTTGAGTTCAGTGAAGAAGGCCGTTGGCCAGTGCTCGCGCGCCGCCGCCAGTGCTGCATCAGAAGTGTCATCAACGCCAAGGGCGCGCAGACCGCCAACGGCAGCATCCGCCTCACGCACTTTTCCCGCACCGTGCGCAAAAATGAACCCAACCGTATCACCGGCCATGAAGGCATTCGCGCCCGCCACAACCGAAGCTACTGAAACCTTTTCGACGTCATCACGGGTCATTCCGGCGGTTGAATAGAAAGCTGCCAGTTGCGGCAGGATGGTATTCTGCGCCGTATAGCCATCGGTCATCGCTTTGCCGCGTAGGTCACCAACACTTTTGATGTCGCCGTCGGCACGCACGAAAATGGCCTCAACAAGCGGCTGCAGGTGTCCGACAACACGGATGTTTTCGTTCTTTACGCCGTTCCACCAGGCCTCTCCTGTAATCGAGTAGTTCACCTCCTGGAGATTTGCGACGCCAAATTCGATGCCGCCCGAATTGACGAAAGGAATGAACTGGTTCGGGCTGGTGGCTGGCTGGATCGTCGTATTCAGGCCATTGGCGTTGGCCGCGTTGGCGACGGCAGTGCCGATGTTGTGAAACAGCGAGCCGGGATTGGACGTGGCGATGCCGACATTGTTCTGCGCTGCGGCTGTGTTGCCGACGATGCTGGCGAGGCCGATAACGGCCGCCTTGACAAGAAATTTCATTTGGAATCCTCCCAGATTGGCCCCGGATTGGCCGAGTTTTTGCCTTCAAATCTCATTTTATGAGATTCTGCTTCAAAATACTTGTTATTCCCGATCTCACAAGGCCTATTACGTCCAGCATGCATTGGGGTGAGGTTGCAGATGGAAGAAACGTCAGGTCAGACCGGCGCAGAAGCCCTGCTTGAGGGAATGGCGCGAGCCGGCATCGATTATCTTTTTGCCAACGCCGGGACGGACTTCCCCCCGATCATTGAAGCATTGGCTCATCTTGACCCCGCCACGATCCCCGTTCCCGTCACCGTGCCGCATGAGACGGCGGCGGTCGCTATGGCGCACGGCGCATATCTGGTCAGCGGACGGGCGCAGGCGGCGATGGTTCACGTTAATGTGGGTCTCGCCAATGCGGTAATGGGGGTCATTAATTGTGCCTCCGACAACATCCCACTGCTGATGATGTCCGGGCGCACACCGATCACAGAGCGCGGACGCAAGGGCGCACGGATGACGCCGATCCAATACGGGCAGGAGATGTTCGATCAATCTTCACTGGTACGCGATGTGGTCAAATACACCTATGAGATGCGTTACCCTGAGCAGGGAGGCTCGTTGGTCGCCCGCGCCATGTCCATCGCCAATTCAGAGCCGAAAGGTCCAGTTTATCTGTCCCTTCCGAAAGAGCCGTTGTCGGACGTCGTTCCAGAACCGTTGCGGCTACAGTCTGTCCCGCCTCCTCCAGCGACTGCAGCACAGCCCGACCCTGCGGCCATCGCGCAAACGGCCCGATGGCTCGAAGAGGCCACACACCCGGTCGTGATCTGTCAGCGTGGTGACGTTGACGGGCGGTTATCGTCAGTGCTGTCTGATTTCGCCGCCACCCATGGGATTGCCGTTTACGAGCCGTTCTCGCTGCGCAATGTGCTTTCGTCTGACGATCCTTCGCTGCAAGGCTATGGGCCGACCGGTACAAAGGATGCTGATCTCATTCTTGTGATTGACAGCGACACGCCCTGGATCGAGGCAACCGGGGCGCCGGGAGCTGAGGCAAGGGTCGTCCACATTGGCCCAGACCCGCATTTCGGACGGATGCCGGTGCGCGGTTTCAAGACCGATCTCGCCATCGCGTCTGACCCAGTAGCGGCGATTAATGCGTTGCACAAAGAAGCGCATGTGGGGTCCGGCGCTGCAGCAAGGCTGGCCGCAAATACCAAGGCGGGGCGCCTGCGAAGAGAGACGGCACGCGCCACGGCTGCAAAAGGCGCGCTATCGCCGATGACCGCCGAATGGATCAGTCATTGTGTGTCAGAGATCATGGATACCGATGCCGTCGCATTTTCTGAACTTGGGTTGCTGCCCGGATTCTTGAACCTGCAGGGGCCGAACCGGTTCTTTAGCAATGTGCATGCTGGCGGCCTTGGCTGGGCAATGCCTGCGGCCTTGGGCGCGCAACTTATGCGACCCGGCAAGTTAACAATCGCTTGCATGGGCGATGGGAGTTACATGTTCGCCAATCCGGTGGCATGCCACCAAATCGCTGAAGCACATCAGCTACCGATACTGACCATCATCAAGAACAACGCAATGTGGAACGCGGTGCGCCGATCAGTCGTGAATAGCTATCCGGACGGGTCCGCATCCAAGGCGAACGCAGTCCCGCTCACGTCACTTGAACCGCTGCCGGATTTTGCTGCTGTCGCGGCGGCCTCGCGCGCGCATGCCGAAAGAATTGAGGATGGATTGGACTTGCCGGCAGCCTTGGTGCGCGCGATTGACGTTATCCGGAAGGAAAAGCGGCAGGTTTTGTTGGACTTGCGTACGGTTGTGTCAGACATGCATTGACGGACTCGCCTTGTCGTGGACACCTCGAATGGTTGAGATCAATGCGCGGTGAGCTGCGCGGTCGAAAGGTCACCTGTGAACAACAATAGGGTGCCCACCAGGTTGCGTGCAATATCGCCAGGATTGGTCAAGACGGCATCTCAATAAAACCCCGGAAAAAGTCGATATGCTATTCGTCGATTACTATCGCGGCCTTGGTTTGGGACGCCTCAGGTTACATGGAGCACGCGGCGCGGACGGGTTTTGCGCGCAATCGGTCGTATCCATTCAGCCGGGAAGGCTGGACCGTTCGCCAACGGGAGCGGCTGTGTCGGCGCGCATGGCCTTGTTGCTGGCAAAGGGCGAGATGGCCGTTGGAGACCAGTTGACGGGGACGCACCAACACATGCTGGACCAAAGCGATCCCTGGCCGAAAGGCCACCGACTGTCCGACACCTGGCCAAAGCACAAATGAAGCCCTTTCGCGGGCTCTGGTGTTTGTTATGGACTGATAGCGGAGGCGTAGAAAAATTGCGCGACGTGGCCCAGCGTACGCCGCTGGATTTCATCGGCATTGAGAGTATCGCCACGGTGGAAGCCCATTGCATTGTGCAGTAGCCTTTCGGCAGAACCCATAGGTTCGGATGAACATGCCTTTTCGGGAGATTTTGATGCCCAATATGGAATACGCAC
>JARFRG010000029.1 GCA_029287375.1 Boseongicola sp.
ATCCCCCGGATCGTCGATCGGTGCTCCATGCCCTGTCAAACAGGTCTTTGGAGCCATTGCGATCAGTCGATGACAGCTTGCAAGGAAATCACCCAAATGCCCGTCTGGCGGAGAAACGACAGAGCTGGCCCAATCCATAACATGATCGCCGGTCATCATAAGATCGCCAAATTTCAGCGCGATGTGGCCCGCGAAATGGCCGGGCAGGTGGACAACATCAAGCGCCCAGCCTGCGCCGCAAAGACGATCCTTGTCCGCGACATGGATGTCTGGCGAAAAGCCGTGATCGACCCCCTCACCGCCGCCAATATCGCCAATATCCCCAAGGCTCTTCATTGTTGGGCGACGTCCAGCCTTCGGCCCTCCAAAGGCGTAGATCGGGGCGCCAGTCAGTGTTGCAAGGGCTTTGGCACCTGCGCTGTGATCGCCATGCGCGTGTGTCACGATAATATGGGTGACAGTCCCGTGACTTGCGGCCTGCAAAAGAGCGCTCCGATGGGCTGCGTCATCCGGACCAGGGTCAACAATCGCGATCTCGTCTTCGCCCAGAAGGTAGCTGTTTGTTCCCCAATAGGTCATCGGGCCTGGATTGGACGCAAGCACGGTGCGCACGCCGGGTGCGATTCTGATGGCGTGTCCGGGGGCAGGGCGATGCATCAACACTTTCTCTTTTCTGATCACCATGTTTAGGCTTGCCGCATGATTGGTAAGTTTCTCAAGCGGTTTATGCCGCGCTCTCTATTTGGCCGCGCGACCCTCATTTTGCTGGTGCCGGTAGGAACCATCTTGCTTGTGATGTCTATCGTCTTCATCCAGCGGCTTTACGAGAACGTCACGCAGCAAATGACCGACGGCGTTGCCAATGAGATCGTGTTTATCCTAAAGCAGGCGAACGGCGCAAATTCGATCGACGAGGCGCTGGTAGTCGCTCAAGAAATTGCGGCACCACTCGGGCTTCAGGCCCGCTTGGCAGACGGGCCTGTTGAAGACCGCAACCTTTGGTCTGACCTTTCAGGACGCAACGTCGCGGCGACACTGCATGCGCGTGTCAGCGCGGTTCTTGCAGTGGACTTGGTTTCCCAGGAGGGAACAGCACTCGTGGCTCTGGCGACCGAGCACGGAGAGATGGTACTTGAGGTTCCGCGCACCCGTGTATCAGCGCGTAACCCGCACCAGTTTCTGGTATTGATCGGCGTGACGTCGATCTTAATGGTGCTGATTGCGCTCTTGTATTTGCGCGGTCAGGTGCGCCCAATCCGGCGACTTGCGGCTGCGGCATCCGCATTCGGCAAGGGCCGCGTTGTGCCTTATCGGCCTGCGGGTGCTGCAGAAGTGCGCGAAGCAGGCCAGGCGTTTTTGCAAATGCGCGACCGGATTGAACGTCAGATCGAACAGCGAACGCTTCTTTTATCCGGCGTCAGTCACGATCTACGCACGCCTTTGACGCGGCTTCGGCTTGCTCTTAGCTTGTCTGACAACAGCGAGACGCACGATATGGTCCGCGATGTCGACGAAATGCAGCAGATGCTTGATGCTTTCCTTGATTTCGCACGCAGCGACTCGTTGGGCGAACCAGAGCGCCTTGATCCAATTCCACTCATCGAAGACGCCGTCGCAAAGGCACAAAGGGCAGGCGGCAATGTGACTGTGGGAACGCTTGCACAGACCGGACTCATGACGTTGCGCGCACCGGCTTTTGACCGCGCAATTGGCAATCTTATAGGAAATGCAATGCGGTATGCGCACCGCGCACAGGTCGGGCTTACTATTTCCGAAAATACTATCAGAATATTTGTAGAAGACGACGGCCCCGGAATTCCTCCAGAATTGCGAGAGGCCGCCTTAAAGCCTTTTACCCGCCTGGATCAGTCACGCAATCAGGACGCGGGTTCTGGGGTTGGATTGGGTTTGGCAATAGCTGGCGATATCGCGCGACAGCATGGTGGGTATATTGAGCTGTCTGACAGTGTCGAACTGGGTGGCCTCAGCGCGGCATTGGTGCTGCCGCGTTGAGATCTTTCGCAAAACATCAGATCGCAAGGCTATCGGGCGATTTTCCTGCCGAAACGGCTGCCTTGTACCAACTCGGTTGGCGTCCGCGCCCTGACCAGGTTTCCGAAGAATTGTCTGGATTGACATATTTGGCAACTGCTTTGGATTCCGACATTTGGCGCTCTTCACAGCGACTAAATGAAACGGTTTCCACGACACGGCCATTCTTGCGGGCCTCAAGCCAGGTGACGGAATATGGTAGGCCCGGAGGGACTCGAACCCCCAACCAAAGCGTTATGAGCGCTCTGCTCTAACCAATTGAGCTACAGGCCCGTCCGAGATTGCAATAGCAGACGCGGCCGCTCGGTCAAGAAGGCGCGGCAGGGCCGTGGACACATGGCGTCCGATCCGGTATCGCGGGCCAAGCGTTGAGGGGACACAGTATCATGATCAAAAACGGGCTGACGTATGCGGATGCAGGCGTCGATATCGATGCCGGAAATACATTGGTGGAACGTATCAAACCGGCCGCAAAACGCACGTCACGTCCCGGCCTAATGTCCGGGCTTGGTGGGTTTGGCGCGCTTTTTGATCTCAAGGCTGCGGGCTATATCGATCCTGTTCTAGTGGCCGCGACAGACGGCGTTGGCACAAAACTGAAGATCGCGATTGATACTGGAATTGCAAGCGGAGTGGGCATTGATCTTGTCGCGATGTGCGTCAACGATCTGGTCTGCCAAGGCGCAGAGCCGCTTTTTTTCCTCGACTATTTCGCGACCGGAAAACTCGACGTTGACCATGCAACACGGGTGATCGACGGGATCGCGGAAGGGTGCAATCGCGCTGGTTGCGCATTGATTGGTGGCGAGACCGCTGAAATGCCCGGCATGTATTCGGGAGACGACTTTGATCTCGCGGGATTCGCCGTAGGCGCGATGGAGCGTGGAGGCATGCTTCCGGCGGACGTCAAAGTGGGCGATATACTTATTGGGCTTGCCAGCGATGGTGTGCATTCCAACGGCTACTCTCTCGTGCGCCGCGTTGTCGAAAAAAGTGGCCTTGGCTGGGATGCGCCTAGCCCATATTCGGGCACGACCCTTGGGGAAGATTTGCTGCGCCCGACACGCATCTATGTCAAAGGCGCCCTAGCCGCGATTGCCGAAGGGGGTATTGTGCATGGATTGGCGCATATAACGGGCGGGGGATTGACTGAGAACCTGCCGCGGATGTTGCCAAGCGGAATGGGCGCCGAGGTTGACCTCAATGCCTGGGAATTGCCTCCGGTTTTCCAGTGGTTGCAGCGTGAAGGCGGCATTGAAAACTCCGAACTTCTCAAAACCTTTAACTGCGGTGTCGGAATGATTGCGGCGGTTTCGGCTGATAAAGTTGATGCGGCGATTCGGGCTTTTTCATCGGATGGACATGAAGCGTTTGTGATCGGCAATGTCGTGGCGGGCGAGGGTGTCGTTTATCGGGGCCAACTGGTGTGAAGCGCGTCGCTGTCCTTATTTCGGGGGGCGGTTCGAACATGGTGACGCTGGCCCAGGACATGATCGGCGCTCATCCGGCCAGACCGGTGCTTGTCTTATCCAACCGAAGCGATGCAGGCGGTCTGGCAAAGGCACAATCGCTGGGTATCCCCACAATGGTTGTTGATCACCAGTCGTTCGGCAAAGATCGCGCCGCGTTTGAGGCTGCGCTGAATAAGGCGTTGGAATCAGTGGCCCCCGATATCATTTGCCTTGCCGGCTTTATGCGCGTTTTGACGCCGGTTTTCGTCAATCGCTGGGCCGGGCGAATTCTGAATATTCATCCATCCCTCCTGCCAAAGTATCCCGGCCTTCACACGCACGCACGCGCCATCGAGGCCAAAGACAAAACCGCTGGTTGCAGTGTCCACGAAGTTACGGATGTGCTTGATGGTGGTCCGGTGCTGGGGCAGGCGATTGTGCCGATTAAATCAGACGACACACCCGATACTTTGGCCGCGCGGGTGCTGAAAATGGAACATTTGCTGTATCCAGCCGTGTTGCGTCGGTTTGCAATTGGGGATCGCACACCGGTCGTCTTGTCCACCGCCGCTGAAAGCCCTATCAACGCGGGACGATCCGCTTAAAGGACACATCCGTCTCGATGCTCACACTGACAACGACTGAAGGGCTTGCCGCATTTTGCGAGCGTGCCAAATCCGCGCCTTATGTTACCGTCGATACGGAGTTTCTGCGCGAACGGACCTATTACTCCAAGCTTTGTCTCGTGCAACTTGCGGTTCCCGGGGACACCGAAGAAGACGCCGTTCTGGTTGACCCTCTTGCAAAGTCGATGGCGCTTGATCCGCTCTACGAACTTTTTCGCGACGAGAACGTGGTCAAAGTGTTCCATGCGGCCCGGCAGGATCTTGAGATTTTCTTCATTGAAGGGGGGGTGATCCCCAAGCCGTTGTTTGACACGCAAGTGGCTGCAATGGTTGCAGGGTTTGGCGAACAGGTGGGGTACGAAACGCTGGTGCGCAAGATTGCGCATGCGCCCCTCGACAAGTCCTCCCGGTTCACTGATTGGTCGCGCCGCCCGTTGACGGACGCACAAAAGACGTATGCGCTGGCGGACGTGACTCACCTTCGGGTGATCTATGAGTTTCTGGCGGCCGAGCTGGATAAATCGGGGCGCCTTGATTGGGTGGAAGAGGAATTGGGCGTTCTGTCTGATCCCGCGACCTATGTGGTCGAGCCCGATAGGGCCTGGCAAAGGGTCAAGACCCGGACGAATTCGGGACGATTTTTATCGATTGTGCGTGAATTGGCAAAGTTCCGTGAGATTTACGCACAAACGCGCAATATCCCGCGCAGTCGTGTGATCAAAGACGACGCCCTGCTGGAGCTGGCGTCCACGCGCCCGGCAACGCTAGAAGATCTGGGACGTTCACGTCTCTTGCTGCGCGAGGCGCGCAAAGGCGATATTGCGGACGGCATTCTTTTGGCGATCAGTGAGGGGATGCAAACACCTGCGGACGCCCAGCCAAAGCCAGATCGATCACGCGATAAAATGCAGGTGAATCCTGCACTCGCTGATTTGCTCCGGGTGCTCTTGAAAGCCAAATCTGAAAACCTCGGGGTGGCCCAGAAATTGATCGCTTCCTCGGCTGATCTGGATGAAATAGCGGCGGGTCGGCGCGACGCAAAATCGCTCTCGGGCTGGCGTCACAAGGCATTTGGACAAGACGCGCTGTTGTTGTGCGAAGGGCGGCTGGGGCTGCGGGCCAAAGGACAGTCTGTGGAAGTGTTCGAGATTTAGAAACGTGCGCGAAAGGCCTTGAAGAAAAGAGGCGCCACAGCAATGACCAATGCAATTCTTAAGACGTGGATCGTGACGACGTAGGCTACATCTGCTCCCATTGCCAAGGACAGAAGACTCATTTCCGGGAGACCACCCGGCGCAAATGTCAGAAATGTTTCGCCAAATGATGTCCCGGAAACGGCAGCGACCGTCAACGCGGTTGCGATTGCAACCATAAGCATCAAACCAGATGCAAGTGACGCCAAGGCCATATCACGCATAATTTCGCGCGCTGGCACGCCCATAAACCGGCAGCCAACGACCGTTCCCATCACGAGCTGCGCAGCGTTGACAGCAAGCGTAGGTGGTGGAGCGCCCGTTATCCCAGCCATGTGAACAACTGCCGATAAAATCATTGGCCCCAGGATTTGCGGCGCCGGCAGGCCGATTTTTGGCCCCGCCCAAGCACCTATAACGGCGCAAGCAGCAAGGATCATCATGTCCACCCCGCCCACGTCGTCAAAGCGCGTATAGGGCCGCACATCGCCCGTCGACGACACATTCAGAATCACGGAAAAGAAGAACGACACAAAACCGACAACAATCAATATACGGCTGGCGTGCGCCAGAGCGATGCGGCGTTCGATGCCTCCTGCTTCGGCACCGATCATCATCATGTCGTTCAGTCCGCCGGGCGCTGACGAAAAATACGCTGTTACTGGGTCATAGCGCCCGATTTTGCGGTACACGACAAAGGCTGAACAAAAAGCGAGTGCCACATATACCGGCAGTATCGCTATGGTGAAAAGCCATCCGCTGAGTTGTCCGAAAAGGCCTGGGGCAAACCCTGATCCCAGCATTACACCAAGAACCGGCAAGAGCAGCTTGCGCAGAAATATTGGCGCCGCCAAACGCGCCCCAAGCACAACTGCAACCGTGACTAGGATCATCGGCCCAAGCATCCATGGCAAAGGTATATTCAGTCGCGATGCCGCGAATGCGCCCACGCCCCCAATCATCAGACTAAGTCCGTGAGGCAGTCCTTTCACGAGGGCGTTCGAAGCAATCAGCGTCTCACGGTCCCGACATTTTCGACACCCAGGACACGAATATCACGCACGCCCTGCAGCTCGAGGTCGGACAAATAGATCCCAGCGACGATCTCGCGCGACTGCTGGGTCGAGACGCGCGTTGCCGCTTCGGGCGGCCGCGCGCGGAAAGAATAGACCACAACACCAGTCCCGGCCGCAGCTCCGCCCTCTCGCACCAACTGCGCATCGTACCAGCCTTGTTGAGGCGGCAGCCCGGTGGCGCGAATGATGATGCCGCCGGGCAAGCGCTCCGTTTGCACAGAGACGATGCTTTGCACAAGGGGACGATCATCAATGACGGCCGCGGTATCGACATCTTCGATGGCGGTGTTTTCTTCGTCGCCATTAAACCAGTTGAACGGATTGAGGCCACTTTGACCAATACCGCAGCCTGAAAGGCCAAGCGCCAGAACGCCCCACATGCAAAACCTGATCCCAGTCATGAGAGCCTTCCCATTCGCGCCCAACTTACTCTGTGCTAGCGCAAAGCATCGCACAAGAAAAGTGCGCGCATCTGGACCTTTCCATATTCTCGCCCTAGGTGCTGGTTGAGACGACACGAGGACTGCATGGCCAGCGAAGCGTTTGAAGAAATTGCCGAGACATTTGAGTTTCTGGATGATTGGGAAGACCGGTATCGGCATGTGATCGATATGGGAAAAGCGATGCCGCCGTTAGAAGAGGCGTTTCGCGTTCCCGCGACAAAAGTCAACGGGTGTGCCAGTCAGGTCTGGTTATTACCTGAAATCGACGGAAGCGGACCTGATGCAATTTTCAGGTTTCGTGGTGAGAGCGACGCGATGATTGTGCGTGGCTTGGTCGCGATACTTCACGCGCTTTATGATGGTCTGCCGGTTTCGGATGTTCTTGGCGTGGACGCCGCCGCTGAACTTGGCAGACTTGGTCTTAACGATCATTTGTCGGCGCAACGATCGAATGGTTTGCGGGCCATGATCCAACGCGTGCGCGATCTTGCAAGCCAGGCAAGCGCCACAGGGTAGGGTGGGTCTCTTGGCAAGATCCGCAGGACCGCAGTAAGCGCCGCGCAAAGCAACACGATCTGAGCCAAGGCCAACAGAACCGATGGCGTGACAGCGCCGTCATTTAGATTGATGTAATGCCGATTGAGGACGTCGAGCAATTCGTCCGACGAAATAGGTATCAGATCAAGCCGGACGTCAGGACGTGTCTGGATGTCGTCGCCCATCGGGTCAATCGATGCCGCAAAAACCGGGGCCGGAACTGCCGTTATTGTGCCAAAAACCCAAAACCGAATTCGCATCGTATCACTCCGCAAGTGCGTGCGGATGGCGATGCCATAGACAGGGTTAAAGTTCCGTTAGGAAAGGTCGCGCAATTCATCGATTGCTGTCGCAAGATCTCCGTAGCCCGTAAAGCGACGCTCGAACGTCAGCCCAAGCCTGGCGGCGGCATCCTGCGCAAGTGCCGTCAACGCGGCATCGTCAGTCTGGGCTTGGTAGACCAAAGTCTCATAATGCCCGAAATAGGTATCACGGAGTTCGGGATGTCGATCCAACCCAAGAGGGGTCCACACGAAGGCATCGAATTGGCGGACCAGAAAATCGGTCAAATAGAAGGCGGTGAATTCGTTGTCTGCCCGTTCGACAAAACCCTCGGAGCCCTCGAAAAACGCATAGCAATGTGGCCCTGCAAGCATTTTCAATCCCAGGGCCTCGGCTTTTGCCTGAAGCAACCCGCCGGTACCGCAGTCGGCATAGGCGAGAAAAATCGTATCGTAGACTGCGCGGTATATTGCGACGGCCTCTTCGACCGCAGGAACGATACGTTCAGGATGATTGTGCAAAATCGCAGGCAGGCAATGCAGGTCGATGTGCTCAAGCCCGTTGCTCTGGGTCAAGGCAAGGATTTCCCGTGCCAGTGCGCCACATGCCAGCACAAGGACCCGCCCGGACCGCGCCGCAGCAAGTCCCTCGCGGGTCAAAATTTCATCATCTGGCAGCGCAATATCCGTCATCACAAGGTGAACCTAGTCAATCGCACCGCAACTGACCAGTATCCGTCGCAACCCTTCAGCAAGTCGTTTTAGCTGGCAGCCATCTGGTTGTGCTTACGAAGCATGTAGGATTTTGCAGTTTCCACAGCGACGGCCGCATCTCGACAATAAGCATCAGCACCGATCGCCTTGCCGAATTCCTCGTTCAAAGGAGCCCCGCCAACCAGCACGATGTAATCGTCGCGAATACCTTGCGCGATCATCGTGTCGATCACGACCTTCATATACGGCATTGTCGTCGTCAAAAGCGCTGACATTCCCAGAATATCAGGTTCTTCTTTTTCCATCGCTTCAAGGTAGGATTCGACAGCGTTGTTGATGCCAAGGTCCACGACCTCAAAGCCAGCCCCTTCCATCATCATAGACACAAGGTTCTTGCCGATGTCGTGAATGTCGCCCTTTACGGTTCCGATCACCATCTTGCCCATGCGGGGTGCGCCGGTTTCCGCCAAAAGCGGCTTGAGGATGAACATGCCACCTTTCATCGCATTGGCGGCCAAAAGGACTTCTGGGACAAACAGGATGCCGTCACGAAAGTCGTTTCCGACAATCGTCATTCCGCCGACAAGTGCTTCGGTCAGGACGCGATAAGGCGCCCATCCACGTCCAAGAAGGATGTTCACCGATTCTTCAATCTCTTCCTTCAGACCGTCATAGAGATCATCAAACATCTGAAGAACAAGCTCTTCATCGTTCAAATCATTCAGTACGATTTCGTCGTCAGCATCATCCGACATTCCCGCGTCTCCTCGACTGCTCAAGTCAGACTTAAGCGGATAAGATAAAACAATAAACGCCGGATTACGACGAAAAGTTATGCGACCGCGACTTTGCGTCGTCTC
>JARFRG010000055.1 GCA_029287375.1 Boseongicola sp.
TAACCTGAACCGCTAGATAAACGACTGTAAGTGAAACCGCTATCGTGCCAACGATACTGGTCACGAGTTGAACCATCTCAATCATGTATTTGCTTCCCTCAATTCACGCCAAAAGCGTCCTCTACGGTTGCACAGGTTGGAACCCAAGACAATTCAGGGCATCCAAACATCCGTTGTAAGCCGAAATGACCTCCAAATTGGTATAACTTGACTGGTCGAGCTTTCACCTTCGACGGCAACTTCGTCCGCTTAGCCGCCCCTCCAAATAGAATCCAACTCCAACACCAAGCTCCTCTTGTCCCTGACACTCACAAGAGTAAGCCTGCCCTCACGCCCCAACTAAAGGACACTTCAGTGATCACCCGCCAAGACACCTCCGCCCGCTCCTCGAAAATCGTCAAGCACAACGGCGTCGCCTATATCACAGGGCAGGTCGGCGAGGGCGAAACCATTCAGGACCAAACCGAAGAATGCCTCCGCCGCCTCGACGCCCTCCTCATCCAAGCCGGATCCTCCCGCGAAAAGATGCTGCGCGCCACGATCTGGCTTGCCGACATGAGCGACTTCCAAGGCCTGAACGAAGTGTGGAACGCATGGGTCCCCGAAGGTCACGCCCCTGCCCGTGCCTGCGGCGAAGCAAAACTCGCGCGTGCCAAACTCAAGGTTGAGATCATCGTCGACGCGGCCTGCGATTAAAGAGCCCCCAGTACAATCTGCACAAACGCTCACAACATATGATTTGCCGTGGCCTCTCGGTGACCTCCCTTGCCGTCAACGCAATCAACCTCCAAAACCTCGACCATCCCCACCCGCCGCCTCTTCTTCCAGACCGCCGCCACCGCAGGCTCCATAACCCTGCCGCCCGTAGCCCACGCCTAAGTCGCGTTCGAAACACCGGCCGGGACGATCTCCATCGGCCCTGTCGGTGACGCGACCTAACAAGCGGATTTCCCGGCCCCCGATCTGATCACCGGAACGCCGATCTCCTTGCAGCGGTCAAAGGCGACGCAACTCTCATCACCAACCCTGCCGTGCAACCTCACCGAAGAGCGCAAAAACTCTCACCCGATGGGCCGCGACGACCGCCCGCAAGACCCGCAGAAATTTGCACCGCTTGTCGGCGCCGCCGCCAAAGTCTGTTTCGCCAACTGGTGCGGCCAAGCCCGTTGCCTCTTCCATTCTTCTTGGCAAAAATACTCCCGCCGGAGGCATCCCCCGCGCCGCACAAAAACATATCCCCCGAATGCCTTGCGCGCCCTTAACCCACCGCGCGGGCGCACCGACGCAATACCGACGTGATACCGACGTAATACCGAAACCCGCAAAATGCGCCTTTCCGAGACCCCAGAGCCACCCTATATCTACTTTATGTTTGATGCCTTCCTGCGCCGACTGACGGCCCCCGACCCCGACCCGCTAAGCGGCGACGACTGCCGTCTCGCCCTTGCGGCCCTTCTTGTGCGCATTGCGCGCACCGATGGCGACTATGCGCGTGTTGAAATCGACGCGATCGATAACATTCTGAAAACGCGCTATAATCTCGGACCGTTTGAGGTCTCGAAACTCCGCGCCGAGGCAGAGCAGCTTGAATCCGAAGCCCCCGACACAGTCCGCTTTACCCGCGCAATCAAAGACACCGTGCCACATGACGACCGCGAACAGATCGTCGAGGCCCTTTGGGAAATCGTTCTCGCCGACGGCACACGCGATCATGAGGAAGACGCCCTGATGCGCCTCGTCGCCCCGATGATTGGCATCAACGACCGCGACTCGGCCCATGCAAGGCAACGTGTTGTAAACAAAGGATGATCGCCAGCCTTCCGATGTATGACCGCCCGGAAACACGCGCGGCATATGATCGGCTCTGGACGCGCATCCGAGAAGGTCTTCTTCTGTTGTGGAAAGACCTTCCGAACAATGGCTATCCGCTTCCGAAGACGCTTACGCATGACCGCGATCCGTGGGATCAATGGCGCGCGCGCGACCTTGTGCTGAGCCAAACATGCGGCCTTCCCTACCGCAGCGAACTTCACCAGACCGTGACGCTGATCGGCACGCCTGACTACACCCTCCCCGGCTGCCGTCCGGGATATTACAATTCAGTCCTTGTGATGCACGCCGATACGGCCTGCGATGACCCCGCCGACTGGACTGACCTTGTCTGGGCGATCAACGATGGACGATCCCAGTCGGGATGGGCCGCACCAAAGGCCTTCATGGAAACGCTTGGCTTGTCGTTCCGTCACACGGCGATCACCGGATCCCATCGCAATTCGGCAATGGCCGTCGCAAACAAAACCGCCGATATCACCGCTATTGATGCACAAACTTGGCGCATGATCCGTCGCTGGGATCGCTGGTCTGATACTCTGGTCGAAGTTGCCCGCACCGATCAAACTCCCGGCCTTCCGCTGATCTCGGCCATGCCGGATGAACGCCGCGATCTTCACTTTGCCATCAAACGCCAGTTCAGCAACCTACCCGCGGGTGATGCGGCGATCCTCGACATTCGCGGCCTCGTGTGGATCGCCACGGCCGACTACCTCGCCGTCCCGAACCCAGAAGCTCCCGTAAAGTAAGGCGTTGCAATCCTTGCCATTCCAAGCCTTACTTCTGAATTAAGGAAAAACAAGAAGCTGCATGACGTGACGCAAACCGCACCAGTGATCGAAATTCGGGATCTCCACAAAAGCTATGGCGCTTTGGAGGTTCTAAAAGGCGTGAGCCTATCCGCCCCGCGCGGGCACGTTATTTCGCTCATCGGATCTTCTGGTTCGGGCAAGTCAACACTGCTCAGATGTGCCAACCTTCTTGAGGACAGCCAACAAGGCGACGTGATCTTCGAGGGCGAGTCTGTCGCATGGCGCGGCAAGGGTCTGAGCCGCCAGCCCGCCGACCGCGCGCAGGTCACCCGCATTCGCACGAACCTGTCGATGGTCTTTCAGCAGTTCAACCTTTGGTCTCACATGACGGTCCTGCAGAATGTCATGGAAGCCCCCGTCACCGTCATGAAGCGCGATACGGCCGAAGTCGAAGCCAAGGCGCGTGATTATCTCGACAAGGTTGGTATCGGCGACAAATGCGACGTCTGGCCTGCCCAGTTGTCTGGTGGTCAGCAACAACGCGCCGCCATCGCCCGCGCGCTCTGTATGGAACCTCGCGCGCTATTGTTTGACGAGCCAACGTCCGCGCTGGATCCAGAATTGGAACAAGAAGTGATCCGCGTCATCAAAGCGCTCGCCGACGAAGGGCGCACGATGCTGATCGTTACACACGATATGGCCCTGGCACGCGACGTAAGCGATCACGTCGTGTTTTTGCACCAGGGCCTGATCGAAGAAGAAGGATCGCCGGATGCGCTCTTCGGCGCACCGAAATCGACACGGTTGCAGCAGTTTCTTTCTGCCGTTTCCGCATAACGCATCTTACCAGTATGGGAGACTACAATGAAAAAACTAATCCTTAGTACCGCAGCTTTGGCGTTTGCCGCCAGCGTTGCCTACGCCGACAGTCACTCCGTCGTACGCATGGGCACAGAAGGGGCTTACCCCCCGTGGAACTTCATCAATGACAACGGCGAAGTCGACGGCTTTGAGCGCGAGTTGGGCGACGAGTTATGTCTGCGTGCTGAACTCAACTGCGAATGGGTGACGAACGAGTGGGACTCGATCATTCCAAACCTCACTTCGGGCAACTACGACGCGATCATCGCGGGCATGTCGATCACCGACGAGCGCGACGAGGTCATCGACTTCACCCAAGCCTACACGCCACCTGATCCGTCGACCTTTGCGGCACTCTCGGCCGATGTTGACCTGATGGGTGGCGTCATCGCAACGCAAACCGGGACAATTCAGGCGGGTTACATCGCGGAAAGCGGCGCAACTCTTGTCGAGTTTTCATCACCCGACGAAACCATCGCAGCCGTGATTAATGGCGAAGTGGACGCGGTTCTGGCCGACGACTCGTTCATTGCGACTGCCATTGAAGCGAATGGCGACCTGATGGTTGTCGGCGATCCCGTCATGCTCGGCGGTGGTGTCGGCATGGGCGTTCGCGAAAGCGACTCCGAATTGCGCGAAAAGTTCGACGCGGCCATCCAGTCCATGAAAGACGATGGCACACTGAATGCCCTGATCGCAAAATGGGAAGTTAGCAGCCAGTGGTAATCTGGCGCTGAAACAACAGGTTGGGGCGATTTTTCGTCCCAACCAACCCGACACGGGGACGACGCCATCTTTTCCTTTTGCACCGATCCAAGCACGCTCGAAACGGCCCAGTGGTTTGCCTGCTACCTGACCAATGGCAAGCATCTCATCGCCTATACATCCTTCGGCACGGTGCTGCTCTTGTTGGCCATCACCGCGCCCATTGCGCTTGCTTTTGGCTTTGGCGGCGCCATGGCCTCGCGAAGCCGCATCCCGCCGATCAGTTGGTTCGGCAAAGGCTACACGTCGATCGTGCGCGGCGTGCCGGACATCGCATTTTTTCTTTTCTTCGTCATCGCCCTCGATCAAGGCATTGAATGGCTCAGGCACAAGGCCAAATGCCCCGATTGGGATGAACCTATTCGCCAGGGCAGCGACTTTGTCGTCTGCACAGCCGCCAAATTGCCCCTGTCAAACGCGCCCCAGTGGGTTCACGAGGTCTATGGCTTTTCGTTGGCTGTTCTGACTTTCTCGATCGTCTTCGGAGCCTTCGTTGCGAACGTCCTTTATGGCGCCATGCGGGCAGTCCCGCGCGCTCAGATGGAAACCGCAGAGGCGTATGGAATGACGCGCCGTCAATCCTTCTGGCGTATCCTCGTTCCGCAAATGTGGGTCTACGCGCTGCCGGGGCTGTCGAACGTCTGGATGATCCTCGTCAAAGCGACACCGCTTTTGTTCCTTCTTGGCGTCGAAGATATCGTCTACTGGGCGCGTGAATTGGGCGGCACAAAAGGCGCGGTCTTCGATTATCCGCACCCGGACTGGAGGCTCTATTATTTCCTTGCGTTGCTCGTGTTCTACCTCGGTCTGACGGGCATCTCCGAAGTGACCCTGAAACGTCTGAACACACGCCTCTCCCACGGCCAGGCAACCTCAGCGGGCGAAGAGCTGCGCAAGGGGGCCGCATGAGTTGCTGGGAAACCATCGCCGACTATGCCTTCCGCTCGATCGGTATCGGCGAACGCCTCTTGCCGCGTTCGGACTTCACGCTGTGCCAACAATTCACGCTGATCGGCTCTGGGCTTTTGTGGAACATCTACTTTGGTGCTCTGGCCCTCACGTCCGGGTTCTTTCTCGCCACGGCGGTCGCCCTTGGCAAAGCGGCGCGCAACCCGCTGATCCGCAA
>JARFRG010000070.1 GCA_029287375.1 Boseongicola sp.
CTACCCGCCCAATTGTAATCACATTCTCTCCTTAAAGCGGAGTTAACCAAGATGAATGGCGGGGGCTGTCAAAGCATAGCAACACAGCCCGCAGGGAGCTGGTACACTGCAACGAAACGAAGTCATAAACCTGAACAATTATCGTGCAAACGATGACGATCAGCTATCGAATTCCGACACTGGCGGTGATGAACTGTTGCCTGGCACTGTGCTTTTGCATGGGCAGTATACCATCGTCGAATACCTAAACAGTGGTGGTTTCGGCATTACCTACCGCGCCAAGGATAGTCTTGGGCGTCCCGTTGTGATCAAAGAGTGCTTCCCCGGTGTGATGTGCCTGCGCAAAGGCACCAACGTCAGCCCGCGTTCCAAAGAATACGCCAAAGAACTATCGGGCATGATCGACGGCTTTGTGACCGAAGCCCATAACCTTGCGGCGTTGACACACAAGAACATCGTTCATGTCCATCAGGTCTTTGAGGAAAATGACACGGCCTATATGGCTATCGACTTTATCGATGGCATGGATTTGCTGGAACGCATTGATCTTGGTTCCGAGCGTCTCACGGCCAAGGAAATCGTGCGCGTGACGCGACGCATCCTACCGGCCGTGAGATACATTCATGACATGGGCATGTTGCATCGCGATATTTCTCCAGACAACATTCTCATTGATCAAACTGGCGAACCTATCCTGATCGATTTTGGGGCCTCTCGAAAGACTGCGCCCACATCAAAGCGAGCAATCTCGCAGATGAAATTCGTCAAGGACGGCTATTCACCTCAGGAATTTTATATTCAAGGCGCCGATCAGGGGCCTTGGAGCGACATTTATTCGCTTGCCGCATCCCTCTATCACGCAATTTCCGGAGAGGCCCCCGAAGACGGGCAAAAGCGTATGTCCGCACTGGCTCAAAAGCATGCAGACCCCTATATTCCTCTATCTGGACGCATCAAGGGCTATCCGCCCAACTTCCTCAAGACGATCGACGAAGCACTCAACATCAATCCAAAGGATCGCATTCAGTCAGCAGAAGATTGGATGCGCCGTATGGCCAACCGCCCTGCCAAGTCTGAAACGCAGGTGAATAAGATCGATGTACGTTCCAGCCTGCTAACTCCAAAAGCCGCCGAAACCCTTGTGCCGCAAGAGGCCGCAGACTTGCCAAGCTTGCGGGAGACCAGTGTCCGAAAAGGAATGCTCGCGGCAGAGGCCACAGGAACGCGCGCCAAGTCCCGTATACTTATTGGCGGTATCGCAACCATTTTACTGGCCGGGGCCGGGGTCGCGACGTTCATGAACACGACCGAGCCCAAAGAGCCGGTAATCGCCATCGAAGAAGTCATGCCGTTTGCACCTGCCGAAGTCGCGATCGCAGGGCCGGAAAGTGCTCCAAGCGCGCCGCAAGTTGCAGCTCCAGTTCTCCCCACCGAACTAACAATTGCCTCTAACGAGGCGGCACAAGTGGCCAATGGCTTGCGGATTGCTGCTCTGTCAAAGCCTTCGCTGCCCCAATCCGCAAAAACGCCACCTCTGCCGCGCCCGGAATACCTTGTGTTGATCAACACGCCACCCAAAGTGGTCTTGCCATCGGTTGCACAGCCGGACTTTCGCTTTTTGCCAGGGAAATTTGATCTCGTCAGAGTGAATTGGACCGCCGAAGTCGCAACCAGCCCGATGGCTTTGCTCTCGGCTATTCCAACCCCCGCTCAGGACGCTCAGATCAGCGGTGGAATTACTCCTCCCACGGCATTCGTCCCTACGCCCGCGACAGGACCCGTCCTAAGGTCTCAGATTGTGGGCGCACATTGGGACGTAGCGATGCCGTTCACTTCTGAACTCATTCGTGTACGCAGCTCAAACACTATCCAGATCACCGAAGTCGCCGCGGACGCTGACCTTTCAGTCTCCGGGACATGGATCAGACCGGGGACAACAATCTACACTTTCAATGGCGCGCCATTGACTGCAGATATGCCGCTTTCCGCCCACCTGTTAAACGATCTGGCAATTGATCCAGACGGATACGCCCGCGCGACCGTGCGTTACAAAGACCCGGATACCGGAACCATCGACCGCGGTCTTATTGCCGTGCCGACGCACCGACAAATGCTTCTGGCTGATGGAACCGTCATTGAGTCACGTGTCGAGGACCTTCGTTGGGTTCTGCGGGTCACTGAAACACCCAAAATCGACAACGGTTTGCGCGTTGGCGATGCCCTGCTTGGAGAGCAATCCACCGGCATAGGCTTTGTCACCCACGACGACTTTACCGCAGCCATGGACCGTCTCGCCTCAAACAATATCGAAACCGCCCTCTTTGAAATAAGGCGCGGCGACAACAGAACTGACGTGGAAGTGCCACTCAGTCGCTCAACGAGGGCAAGATCCGACTGATCTAACGCCCGCTAGTTTTCCAGTAACAAGTTCATTTGGTTCCCTAATTTCCCATCAACAAGAAGGGACAAGGAATAATGAAATACCTTATCGCGACGGCTATTGCTGTGGCTTCCGCAGCTTTCGTCGCCCCAACCAAGGCTGAGGCGCAAGACGCCTGCGGGACCTACCGCGTGCAGCTAGGTGATACTCTCGCTCAGATTTCACAGCGAGCTTACGGCTTTGACAACCATTTCGAACTTTGGCGTGAAAACCGCATAGAAATCGGACGAAATCCGAACGTCATCCGGGTCGGGGCTGTTTTGAAATTGCCATGCCTTGATGGAACAATGCCATCGACCCAAGCCGACCCTTCAAAGGCGACGGGCGGCGGTGTGCCGGTTAGCTTCGTCACCGCGAATGGATATTTGCCGTATACCGACGAAAGCCTTGCAGAGCGTGGCCTCATGACAAACCTGGTGCGCATGGCGATGATGCGCGGGGCGCCGGAAAGGCCGTTCGATATAATTTTCATCAATGATCGCGCAGCACATATCGAGGCGCTTTTGCCACGTCAGGCTTTTGATGCCAGCTTTCCATGGACCCGGCCCGGCTGCGAGACCCAGGGCGAACTTACGTCGATGGAACTCTATGCCTGTCAGAACTTCGTTTACTCAGAGCCGTTCTATGAGATCGTTGATGGCTTTTTCTCGCGAAGCGGCGCAGGGTTTGAAAATATCATTGAGTTTTCGGGGTTTGAAGGAACCACTATTTGCCGTCCAGAAGGCTATTCAACAGGCCATTTGGAAGAAAATGGGCTGATGCCACCGGCAATCAAGCTGATCCAACCCCCGACCGCGCATGAGTGCTTCGAGCGCCTGATGACCAACACGGTCGATATTGTGGCTTTGGATACGCGCGCCGGTGAACGCGTGATGGAAGACCTTAATCTCAGCTTTGAAGTCACAGAAAACCCTCACCTATTCAGCATTCAGCCAATGCGAGTCGCACTCCACAAGGACAATGCGGCAAGCGCTGATCTCGTTAACGACTTGAACCGTGGCCTACGCGAAATGCTGGAAACCGGTGAATGGGCAAGCATCGTTTCGCGAGGCCTGCGTGACAAGACAGCTATGGAATTGGTGAATTGATGGCTCAAAAAACTGAAATCAAGCCGGATCATTCAACCCCAGATCAAAGCCAGTCAGGCCAACAGAAGTGAATGAGCAACTGGCATTTTTGAAACATATCGAAAGATGAGACCCAAAATGAAACAGACCTATTTGATCCCAACTCTGATCTTTGCCGCCACAACAGCCGCAACGATCCTCACACCCCAATCTGCAGCTGCGCAAGCGGCCTGTACGGCCTATGCCGTACAATCAGGCGATAGCTTGGGATCCATTGCGCAAACAGCCTATGACACCTTTGACTATCAGCAGATCTTCAACGCAAACCGCGGACAGATCAGCAACCCGAATGACATCGAAGTCGGCACCATGCTTCAGCTTCCTTGTCTTGACGGAAGCCTGCCCAACGCCGCGTCCGCACGCGAAATTATCGCCGAGCAGGATGCGATCCAGCAGGACCGGGCATCGACTTCAAGCCAGTTCGAGCCACCAATCAAGATCGTCAGTGCCAACGGCTGGGCGCCTTTTGTTGGGGAGGACTTGAATGGCGGCGGGATGTTGGTGCGTCTCGCAACCACAGCCCTGAACCGAGGCGGCAACGACCGTGCAAACAATGTTAGCTTCGTGAATGACTGGGGCTCCCATCTTGAAACACTCCTGCCTCTTGGAGCGTTCGACATCTCGATTGCCTGGTATATGCCAGACTGCTCCAAGATCGATCTTCTGTCAGCGTCAATGGCCAAACGCTGCACTGAACTTGATGGTTCGCTGCCGATCTACGAAACCGTCGTTGGCTTTTTCACAATGCCTGACAACGAGTATCGCGATGTGCGCGACTATTCTGGATATGCAGGTGCCAACATTTGCCGACCCGAAGGTTGGTTCACATTTGACCTTGAAGAACAGGGTCTTATCGAGCCAGTCGTGAATATGGTTGTCCCAAAGTCAGTCACCGAGTGCTTCGAGATGCTTCAATCGGGCGAAGTTGATCTTGTTCCGCTGGAAATCGAAAGTGTCGCCGCGACCGCAGCGGATTTGGGAATTGAGAACGTGATCGTTCAAAATCCATATTTGACCAACCTTCTTGAGATGCGCTTTGTGACCCACAAAACCAACCCACGCGGTCGTGTTTATCTTGCGCTCTTGAACCGGGGTCTGACCGAGATGCGTGATACGGGTGAATGGTATGCAATCATCTCAAACAGCCTGGCCGAGTTCAATCAACTGACGAACTGAGCCGTGCAACACAAAAATGGAGCCCCGCCATTCAACAGGCGGGGCTTGTATATTTCATCTATTGGAAATTGGCATTTTTCGTCGGTTGCCTGAAACGCCCCCAAACCACAAAGCCTCGCCCAACAAGATAAAAGCGTGATCAGCCTGATACCATTGGTCGCAAACCAAGTATTTTACGTGCTTCAGAAGACGTCGCAACGGGTCGATTATACTTCTCACAAAGCTCCGCCACGCGCGATACAAGCGCAGCGTTGGAGGGTGCTAAAGTGGTCTTGTCCCAACGCACGTTGTCTTCAAGCCCCGTGCGCGTATGCCCACCAGCCGCAATCGCCCACTCATTCACAACGATTTGCCCCGCTCCGATGCCGGCCGCACACCACAGACCACTGGGAGCAAGTCGTTCGACAGTTTTGACATAATAGTCAAACACATCGCGGTCCACGGGCATGGCGTTCTTCACTCCCATGACAAACTGAATGTAAAGCTGCCCGGCAATCCGACCGTCGCGGTTCATCGCCACTGCCTGATGGATGTGCGAAAGATCAAACGCTTCGACCTCTGGCTTGACCTCAAAAGTCTGCATCTCGGACGCGAGCCAATCCACAAGATCGGGCGGGTTCTCATACACCCGGTTCGGGAAATTATTGGATCCGACCGACAAGGATGCCATGTCAGGGCACAGCGAAAGCATACCCCCACGCACGCGTCCGGCACCCGACCGACCGCCAGTCGAAAGCTGGATGATCATCCCCGGACAATGTTGTTCAAGCCCCTCCTTCAAGAGTTGAAATTTGTCCGGGTCAGAAGATGGTGTTTCATCATCATTCCGCACGTGGGCATGGCAAATACTAGCACCGGCTTCAAACGCAGCGTGGGTCGATTCAATCTGTTCAGTGATGGTGATGGGGACCGCTGGATTGTCTTTCTTGCGCGGTACCGAACCGGTAATCGCGACGCAGATGATACAAGCTTTAGTCACCATGCACTCCTTGACAGTGTCATCCGCGCGCACGGATTATCCGTGACGCGTTTAGCCAAATAATCATCCATCAAAATGATCCGCGAGACCAGATATTTGAAGCTTTCTTTCTCGAAATCGCAATAAGGATATGAACCGCCAACCATTCAGCGCGGCAGCAACCTCAATTCAAATACCCAAGCCCGCGCTATACGCGGTGCCATCCGAAGTAAGAAACGAGCTGAAATATGCGTTTCGTTCAAAGTGCCGACATACGTCCCTATGATGTCTGTGATCGCCCCAAGTGTGACTCCTTAAGAGCGAACAACATCGAACTGGACCAAAGTCGGCAATTGGCCCCTACGTTGATAGTCGCGCCGCCAGCGTTCGCGCTGTCGGTGCCGATGTCGCTGTGTGCAATTGAGCCGGGCCCATGACCGGTTTTCGGTTCTGGCTCTGCAAAAGCTGTCGCCGAAACGAGATAATTAGTGTGCTCCGGGAGAGAATGTAAGCAAGCCAGCCTTGCTGTTACCGCGTGCAATCTCAAAGTTGTTAACCCCGGCAATCGTTCCGAAATCCAATATCCTGGCGTGTCGGCAAACGGATCAATCAGATGTCCTCGCCATTCGCAATTGCCGCCTGAACAGCCGCGATATCTGATTTGCTCAGGCCATACTTGGTTGCGGCGGTTTCGGGCGAAATATATCCGCGCGCCAGATCACGTTTCACCAAATCGATGGGCCGATCTTTCGGATTTCCGTAGCCAGCGCCACCCGGGAAGGCCATCATCACCTTTCGTCCGTGGGCTACGAACTGCTTGCCCTTCCCCCGCATCTCGGCGCCATCGTCCTGCGCAATTGTTGTGGAGGCTCCCGCGCCTCCACCTCGGCGGCCACGCGCCGGGTGATCGACGCGATCGAACATAGCCTGAATGTCAAATTCATGACCTTCGCGTGCGCCGACTTCCATGTACTGGCCAAGGCCGCCACGTTGCTTGCCAACTCCGCCGGAATCCGGGCGCAATTCTTTGCGCCAGATAATGACTGGACCGGCGTGTTCGGTAGCCTCGACCGGCATCGTCATTACACCGGAAGGGAAAGCGGTGGCATTCAAGCCGTCGTGTGCAGGCCGCGCGCCGGACCCACCAGAGTTGAAGGTCAAAACCTCGGAGCGTTTCGCATCCGAAGGTGCAGGAGCATCCGTTCGTGGGCGCAACGAAACCTGAAAGTTGCACAAACATCCCGCCCCTTCCGCAGGAACCAGCCCAGGGACGATTTTATCGAAAGCGTTAAAGACAGTGTCCGGCACAAAATGACCCACAATATGGCGCAGGGCAACTGGTGCGGGATGCACGGCGTTTACGATGGAATTGACCGGTGCTTCGATTAAAAACGGCGCTAATGACGCCGCATTGTTCGGGATTTCAGGGGCAATCGCGACCTTCAGGGCATAGCAGGCATAGGCCTTGGCATAAACCAGCGGGCAATTGATGCCCTTTTTGTCGAGGCCCGACGAGCCCGCGAAATCTGACACGATGCGGTCCTCGTGAACGGTCACTCTCACCTTCAATGTGATTGGTGTGTCAAAACCATCGACCGTCATTTCGCCGGTCGCAGACTTGCGTGGCAGGGATGCGATCTTTTCAAGCGTGGCCCGGCGCGAGTTGTCGAGGATAAATCCGGCGATCCCAGTCAGGTTGTCGAGGCAGAATTCCTCCATCATCTCCATCAAACGCCGATGGCCAATCTCATTGCATGTTGCCAACGCATACATGTCGCCGATGAGCTGATCGGGTTCGCGGACGTTTCCGCGCACGATCCGAACCAGTGTTTCATCGACGCGGCCGCGCTCGGCAAATTTCATGATTGGGATATAAAGACCCTCTTCGTAGACGCTTGCAGCGTCCGCGCCAAAGCCCCGCCCACCGATGTCGACGATATGGGCCGTACAGGCGAAAAATCCGACCAACGTGCCGCGATGAAACGA
The DNA here is from genome assembly GCA_029287375.1 of Boseongicola sp. Taxonomy (GTDB): domain Bacteria; phylum Pseudomonadota; class Alphaproteobacteria; order Rhodobacterales; family Rhodobacteraceae; genus Boseongicola. The sequence goes on from JARFRG010000070.1 coordinate 7,688, forward strand.
GGGCGACACCATCGTTATGTCGTGCAAGTGGCCAGTTCCTTCCCAAGGATCGTTTGTAATATAGACGTCACCCTCAAAAATGTTGTCACGCCCGATGCGGCGGATAAAATGGGCCACTGCATCAGCCATAGCGTTTACATGCCCAGGTGTGCCGGTGACCGCTTGGGCCAGCATCTGACCGTTAAGATCGTACACGCCCGCGGACAAATCCCCTGCCTCGCGCACGGATGTTGAAAACGCAGTGCGTACAAGAGCTTGCGCCTGCTCTTCTACAACAGAAATCAAACGATTCCACATGACCTGATGGGCGACGTTGGAATGCTCTGGTGCCATCGTTCTATCCCCTTATGCGACTTGTTGCGCCCGCTGCTTGCACGACGATATCGATGCATCCGTCAGGTTGCCGGATGGCCGTCCGACTTGTAGGAACGATGATCGTTGTTTCGTCTTCGGTTATGACCGACGGTCCGGCAGCAGTTGTCCCCGGCATCATATCATCGCGCAAAACGACAGTGGCCTCGACAAAGTCGGCGAGGGCCGGATCAAAAAGCCTGCGCGAACCCGCCACTTTGGCCGCACTGGTGCCGGCATTCTCCAAGACACGCGTCACAATTTCTGGCGGTGTGGTTGCGTTCACCGACCAGACCGTAATTTCGATGTCCATACCGGCAACAGAACGACCAAATAGCTTTGTATAATCCTCGATGAAGCGGCGCTCGAAAACGACTGCCTCGGGGTTCATCGCCTGGTCCTCGGTGAGCGTGATTGGGATTTCCCAGCCTTGTCCAGAATAGCGCATGTAGACTTTGAATTCTGACAGGATCGGGCTTTGCGGGGCGCAGTTGCGCACAAATCCCGTGGCTTCCGCCTTGAGGTCTGCCAGCAGCGATTTGATCTTGTCTGCATCAAACCCGCTAAGTGTCATATAGACTGATCGGTTTGCTTCAAAACTGAATGGTGCGCGCAAGAACCCGATGGCAGATCCAACCCCAGCCCCCGGTGGAACAAGGAGACGATCAACACCAAGCTTTTCGCAAAGGCGACCGGCATGGAGAGGGGCTGCCCCTCCAAAGGCGATCATTGTATAATCGCTGAGGTCTTCACCGTTCTCAACCGCATGAACCCGCGCTGCATTGGCCATGTTTTCATCCACCACCTCTGCGAGGCCAAACGCGGCCGCCGCCGCGTCCATCTCCAGCACATCGCCCAAAACAGATGTCAGAGCCTTTGCCGAAGCGCCTTCGTCAAGCTGCATAGAGCCGCCTGCAAAATGCATCGGATCCAGCTTTCCCAATACCAGATCAGCATCAGTCACTGCAGGTTTTGATCCCCCGCGCCGATAGCAGGCCGGACCGGGCTCTGACCCCGCGCTCTCCGGGCCCACGCGGATCTGACGCATCGAGTCCACATGGGCCAGCGAGCCACCTCCGGCCCCAATCTCAACCATATCAATGACAGGGATAGAAATCGGCATGCCCGAGCCTTTTTTGAACCGATACGTGCGCGCAACCTCAAAAACCCGCGACGTCTTAGGTGTTTGATTTTTAATCAGGCAAATCTTGGCAGTCGTGCCGCCCATATCGAAAGACAAGACCCTGTCCAATCCGTAGCGGGCCGCGATATTTGCCGCGAAAACAGCCCCGCCAGCCGGCCCGGACTCGACCAGACGCACAGGGAATTCAGCGGCATTCTCTATCGAAATAATGCCACCGCCGGAATGCATCAGAAATATATCGCAACGAACGCCTTCGTCCTTCAGGCGACCTTCGAGGCGACCAAGATATGACTTCATAAGCGGCTTGATATAAGCGTTGGCGACCACCGTGTTAAAACGCTCATACTCGCGCATCTGCGGGGACACTTCGCTCGAAAGCGAGACCATGGCTTGCGGCATCTTTTCTGTCAGCACGTCCAGCACGAGCCGCTCGTGGGCGTCATTGAGGTAAGAATGGATCAGCCCGACCGCGACGCTTTCAAATCCCGCTTTGGCGATCTGATCAACAACTGGCTCTATTTCCTGGCGTGACAGGGGTTTCAATTCGTTGCCACTCGCGTCCATGCGACCCGGCACCGTGTAGCGCATTTGGCGGGGCAACAATGGCTCAGGCAAATTGAGATTCAGATCGTACTGTTCGAACCGCGACTCGGTGCGCATTTCGATCACATCCCGAAAACCTTGTGTGGTGATCAGTGCGGTTTTTGCTCCGCGTCGCTCGATAAGCGCGTTTGTGGCAAGCGTGGTACCGTGGATTATCTGATCGATCTCAGAGGGTGAGATACCACTCTTAGCGCAGACCTGCCGCATACCGTCGATTATCGCGTTCTCAGGTGCGACGTAGGTAGTAAGCACTTTTGCCGAAAACGCCGCCGTCCCGACCTCAAGGACAACGTCGGTGAAAGTTCCACCAATATCAACGCCCAGCCTTGCAGGTTGCTTAGTCATGGGTTCCACTCAAACTCGCTTTGCTGATTTTGGGACCGAATATCGCAGGGTCATTTGAGGCGATATATTGAGGGGTTGGAAGTGTTGATTTTCCCATTGCCACGTCGAATGCGTTCAAATTTACTTCAAGCTGCACGCCCGCGACCTTGAATTGATCATTCAACACAAGTCACCCAAAGCGCAATCAGCCTCATTTGGGTACTTATCCTACTTGCTCGTCGCCCCCAATGGGGCCTCCCGCCGCAACGTAATCCATAGCGTTGCGGCGACAATGAGCGACGCCCCGAACCAAAATCCTGCATTCGGAACTTCGCCAAAGACCCAATACCCAACCGACGTCGAGAAAATCAGGCTTGCGTAAGACAGAACCGCAAGAAAGGCCGCCTGCCCATAACGGTGCGCTCGCAAAAAGCAAAACTGCGCGCATTGTGCAAAAGCCCCTACGGCAAGCAAAGCCGGCCATTGATTGACTGGAACAGGTTGCCAGGAAGCGTAGGCAAAAGGGGCTGCGATTACAGTTAGACCCGCAGTATAAAAAGTCATCATGACAACAGTTGGCGCAGCGACCAGCTGACGCGTCACAATCACCACCGCTGTGGCAGCAAGCACGGTGACTATTTGGGCTGCCAGGCCTCCGCCACCCACCATTTGCGATGGGTCAACTGCGATGATCACGCCCAGCAACCCAACAAAAGCGGCGACCCATCGGCCACGGGAAATCACCTCGCGCAGAATGATGGCCGCGGCAACCATTGTCAGAATGGGGCGCGTAAATCCAATCGCCGTAAACAATGCGAGTGGCAGTCGCGCGATAGCGTAAAAACTCGCCGTCAGCGCGATGGCCGAAAATACAACACGCAACGCATGCAAAGACAGATCGGGCAAGTTCAGGAAGCTGTGCCGGTACCGGATAATCCAGGGAACCATCAAGACCAGCCCAACCAAAGCCCGCAAGAACACAATCTGAAAGGCCGGAAACCCGAGACCAAGCGCCTTGACGATTGAAAGCGCCCAGATATTCAACGACATGTCGGCCAATAGCCATACAGCGCCGGTAATATTCTTGGGTGGCTCAGCTGCGGCGGGCAAGAATATTCGCCAAGATACGGAACGCACCATGGGTCAGCTTTTCCATCTGGTGATGCAAAATGAGCGAGGTATGCACATGCCGGCCTGCGCCAACATCCGAGACAAGCCAAGCTCCTTTCTGAGCGGCCTCACCGGGGTCACTTAATGAAATCAATGGTGTATACGCTGCGTCCCAATCTTTCGCAAAATAAAGGCCACGCTCCTTGTGCCAGTCTGACCAGTCATCGGGACCAATCTCGTTCGGTATGTGAAAAAACGGATGCTGCGGCTCAAGAAACTCTACTTCCGCATTCTCGTCCGTAACACGCCAGCGTAAAGACGGCTGACCGATCTCGAGGCGGAACGGCGCGGTGTGTTCGATGTCCCAGTTGTCCCAAGGCCGATGATAGAGCGTCACCAAAGTTCCACCTTTTTGCGCCCATTCGTGGAGCCGTGGCATAGCCTCCGACAAACCAGAGCAGAACTTCATCGCAAATATGCCGACAACAATCGTACCGAAGCCATCGATTGCGGCATCAGTCAGTTCAACTTCAGACAGATCGGTGACATCGAAACCCAACCTGTCCAGCCAATGACCAACGCGATCATTTCCACCTCCGATGTAGCCCACACGGGTCTCCGGCAGCTGTGCGGACACAACGCGGACATTGACCTCAGCTGGTGTCACATAGGCACGGGGGGCAATATGGGGGCGGCTGATATGCTGGACACTCGAGGCGTCATGTCCGTCAATCTCAAGCGCAAGAGTATACAGACCCGGAGCAACATGCATTGGAGCGTTGATCGTAAATTGTCGACCCGTCTTGGTCGCTTTCCAACCCTCCGGTACCCGAAGCGCGATATTGGCCTCGGTCGGACCTACATCTTCAATACTCAGCGTTAAGGATCGATTCACGGCTTCGGTGTTGAGAATGTCTGTGCCGGGCGTCAACGTGGCCGATCGACTGGGCACCACAACTGGAGTGGTTTCAAACGGAAGTGCAGTGCGGGTTGCGACGCCATCTACCGTCACATCAATATGCAAACAGGGCGTTGAAGGCTCTCCTGGTAGATAGGTCGCCGGGTAAGGGTCTGACGTCCCTGCGATCTCGCTTAGGGATAGCGAGTTACCCTGATCCTCCCAACCTTTCGGCAAATTGGTACTAACTTTCAGATCAGATACACCCGGATCCACTTCGTACGTCACGCCGACTTTGTCACCTGGACGCGGAACATCCCGCGCGATTGTAGCGTGTACCTCCACACCTGCAGCGAGGCGAATGACCTGCGAGAGCTGGCTTTCCTTGCGCGCAAGTTTGTGGCCGTAGGCGATCATACTGTCAGAATTGGCAGCGGCCACCGCATCCCGAACAGCGACAATGGCCTGTGTGGCGTAACGCAAGACGTCTGGCAAAGACGGGAAAGACGCCAAAGCAGATTCGATGCTTTTTTGAGCGGATTCAAGATGTTCGCGCGCCTCTGGGATCGGAAGATCGCGCAGTGTCGCCGGGAGGCCCGACACAACCTCCGTGTCCGGACCATCGACAAGGGACCGCGCAAGGTGCAAAGGAAAGTCAGTCTCATCGCCATAAGCCACCCATCGCCCCATTGCCTGCGTCGCGTGCATCGCCCGGCTTTGCTGGCCAATACGCGCAAAGCTCCAGCCCGTAACTGGCTCCCTGCCCTTGGCCTTGACCGTCAACGTAGAGGGCGGCGGCGGCAGATCATCATCATAGGCCTGCCCCGCCCCGGACCACGCGGGCAGATAGAGCTTGCTTACTTTCCAAGGCGGGCGTGTGCTTCCTCGAAAGTTCGGATCGGCCGCGAGGTCCATCACCAGATGCGCGGCTTCGGTCATTGCACGGTGATGGCCATGTTGCCCAGGAATATCCAAAAACGTCGGGCAAATGATATCAGGACGCTCGCGCCGCAAAATATCCACAAATCGCGAAAGAGTGCGCGTTCGATCCCATTTTTTCAGGGTTTCCTCGCCCGATTTCGAAAAGCCAAAATCAAAAATGCTGTCATCGGGTGTTTCGGACAGCCAGTACATCCGCAAATCAAGCTTGTCACAAGCCGCTTCCATTTCCGCGGTACGCAAAACACCCAAAGCTTCCGTTGCTTCAACGCCAATGTCATTCTGTCCGCCCTCGCCCCGCGTGGAACAGGCATAAGAGACATCGATCCCGTCTCGGAAACGCAAGGCTGCCAGCATCGCCGAGGTTTCATCGTCAGGGTGAGCGCCGGTGTTCATAAAGGACACAACGCTTCGCAATGCAGTCAGGTTTTTCCAAAGATCCACGATGCGCGGGGCGCTTTGATCCGC
>JARFRG010000074.1 GCA_029287375.1 Boseongicola sp.
ATTCAGTACGATTTCGTCGTCAGCATCATCCGACATTCCCGCGTCTCCTCGACTGCTCAAGTCAGACTTAAGCGGATAAGATAAAACAATAAACGCCGGATTACGACGAAAAGTTATGCGACCGCGACTTTGCGTCGTCTCGCGACACCTCTAAGCGGGCTAGAACCCCTCAGGGGATGGATGGGTCGACCAAAAGTGGAGGTGGCGCAATCAGCCTTGGGATCGCCGCGAGAAAGCGCTTCGTGAAGCGCTGCGTCGCGCGATGCTCTTCAAAGACCCCGGAAGTGGTCCGATCGTCTTTTGGATCACTCTCAATTTCCGAAACAGATGAAAAAACATCGAGACCGGGTTTCGCTTTGCGCGGTGATGCCATCACGCATTTCGACTGTGCCGTTTCGATCGAGAGAGAACGGATAGGTTGTGGGAACCACTGGATTTCGGTTGAATAAGTTCATGCTTTGTTCTTTACTATAGGCATGCCCAGAAACATGCACTCAGCGGATCCATCTGCCCGCGGTCGCGCCGCCAGATCAAATCGTCCCGGGCGGTTCGAACAATTCGATCGCGATACAGTAGACGATGGCTGGGATATGAAAGACGAGCAGTCGACAATTCGCACCGAGGTTAGCATAGAGCGTCCGCGGAAAATCATCACACGCAATACCTCGCCTGATATCCCGTTTGATCGCTCAATAAATCCCTATCGTGGTTGCGAACATGGCTGCGTGTATTGCTTTGCGCGTCCAACGCACGCCTATCTCGGCATGTCTCCGGGTCTCGATTTCGAAACCCGGCTGATTGCGCGGCCCGACGCGCCCAATCTTCTGGCGCGCGAGTTGAGTTCAAAATCATACCAACCAAATGTCATCGCCATCGGAACCAACACTGATCCCTACCAACCGATTGAGAAAACGCACCGGATCATGCGCCGTTGCCTCGAGGTCCTTCGGGACTTCAACCACCCCGTTGCTATCGTCACGAAAGGCACGTTGATCGAGCGGGATCTGGATATTCTGGGGGAAATGGGGCGACAAGGTTTGGTGCGTGTCGGCATCAGTGTCACCACGTTGGATCCAAAGACTTCCCGCGCAATGGAGCCGCGCGTCCCTCATCCGGCGCGTCGTCTTCAAACGGTACGGCGACTGTCGGACGCAGGCTGCCCCGTGCGGATTATGTGTTCTCCGGTCGTTCCGGGCCTGACAGATCACGAACTTGAAGCGATCCTCGAAGCCGGCGCTGAGGCCGGAGCAATATCCGCAAACTGGATCATGTTGCGCCTGCCGCGCGAAGTTGCCCCATTGTTCAAAGAATGGTTGGAGGCCGAATTTCCGACCCGCGCTGCCAAAGTCATGGCACGGGTGCGAGAGGTCCACGGTGGTCAGGAATACGATGCAGAATGGGGCAAGCGCATGACCGGTGAAGGCACCTATGCGCAATTGATTTCGCACAGATTTGCGCTTCAGTCCAAACGGTTAGGTCTCAAAGCTCAACCGCCACCATTGCGGTGCGATCTCTTTCGACCACCGGCTCGATCAGGGGATCAACTGTCGTTATTTTGAGGTCCGATCCTTAAAATCCCGTCATAGGCTTGCCGTATTTCCCTAGTATTCCGGGGCAAAGGAGATGCCGCAATGAGCCTGCCGTTAATATTGGGTTGTGTCTGGATTTTTGGTGCTTCGGTGGTCGCGACCCTGCCGATGCGCCTGCAATTTCCACCGGGGATTGTCTTGTTGATTGCCGCCCCGATCCTCATCGGCTGGACCGCGATGGAACACGGCATCTGGATCGGGTTCTTCGGTCTGTTTGCCTTTGTATCCATGTTTCGCCGTCCACTTGGCCACCTATTCAAGAAAATTTTTACACCAAAGGAAGCCGCCCAATGACGCAATCTCTTATGCTCGCCTGTCTTTGGTGCGTCCTGGCAAACGTCATCGCGATGTTTCCGTCCAAGAAAAAACATTGGCCCGCAGCCTATGTTTTGATGACGGCAGGTGCGCCGCTTCTCGCATATGTTTTTTGGGAAAATGGTATCGTCATAGGTGTCTTGGTCTTAATGGCAGCGATTTCGATCCTACGCTGGCCGGCATTGTATCTTCTCAACTGGTTGCGTCGCCAAACCGGCGCGCGCGCCGCAGATTGACCCGCCCGACCTCAAGGGGCTAGTCGCGCGACGCTCGGAATGCTAGCTCCGCGATTATGAGCGCGATCAAAGATATTCCGGTCCAGGGGCGTCTGACGCCTGACTATGATCTGTCCTCCCTTACGTGGTTGCGCGTGGGTGGCACGGCGGATTGGTTGTTTCTGCCATCTGACGAGGCAGACCTCGCGACCTTCCTCAAGTCTGTTCCGAACACTGTGCCAATCTTCCCAATGGGTGTCGGCTCGAACCTGATCGTGCGTGACGGTGGCGTGCGCGCCGTTGTGATCCGACTTGGGCGCGCTTTTTCCGGGATCGCGATAGAAGGAAGTCGCGTTACTGTCGGCGCAGCGGCGCTTGATGCGCATGTTGCGCGCAAAGCCGCGGCGGCGGGCCTTGATCTGACGTTCTTGCGCACCATTCCCGGAGCCATTGGCGGCGCGGTGCGGATGAATGCCGGATGCTACGGCAGTTACATCGCGGACCATTTTGTCTCGGCAGAGGTCTTATTGCGCAGCGGTGACCGTGTGACCCTTCGATCAGATGATCTCAACTTTCGGTATCGCCAATCCGACCTTCCGGCCGAGGCCGTGATTCTTTCCGCAACTTTTGAGGCACCTCAGGAAGAGCCTGAAAAGCTCGACGCGCGCATGTCCGAGCAAATTGCCAAGCGCGACGCAAGCCAACCCACCAAGGAGCGCACGGCAGGTTCCACATTCCGCAATCCAGCGGGTTTCAGCTCAACGGGGCAGGCGGATGACACCCACACACTCAAAGCCTGGAAGGTTATTGAAGACGCCGGATTTAGGGGCGCGGTACGCGGCGGCGCGCAAATGTCGCCCAAGCATCCAAACTTTTTGGTCAACACTGGCACCGCAACGGCTGCCGATCTTGAAAGTCTTGGCGAAGAGGTCAGACAAAGGGTGTTCGAACACTCGGGAATCAGATTAGAATGGGAAATCATGAGGGTCGGCGAACCGGCCCCTGAGGCAGACGATCCGTCCAACCCTGGACAAGAATAAACAAACGAGACCGAAAACGGTCCGAATTTAAGTGAGAGTTGGGAATGTCGAGCAGGACATCCCCCAAAGTAGTGGTTCTTCTGGGCGGACCCTCGGCCGAGCGCGAGGTGTCTTTGTCGACCGGCCAGGAATGTGCAGCCGCACTGCGGGTGAAAGGCTATGATGTGGTCGAACTGGACGCGGGGCCTGATGTGGCGGCGCGCCTTGTGGAAATTTATCCCGACGTTGTCTTCAATGCGCTCCACGGTCGCTGGGGCGAAGACGGCTGTGTGCAGGGCATCCTTGAGTGGCTGAAAATCCCCTACACACATTCGGGCGTTCTGGCCTCAGCTCTGGCAATGGACAAAGAACGCGCAAAGGCGGTGTATCGGCAAGCCGGTATTCCTGTTGTTGAAAGCCAGCTAAGCGCACGCAAGGATGTTGCGCGCGCTCATGTGATGCCGCCCCCTTATGTAATCAAGCCAAACAACGAAGGCTCGTCTGTCGGCATCTACATCGTGCCAGAAGGGGCCAATGGTCCGCCGATGATAGCCGAAAACATGCCCGAGACCCTGATGATCGAAGCCTATGTGCCGGGCCGGGAATTGACCGTTTCTGTCATGGAAGACCGTGCATTGTGCGTCACCGAAATTGTGACAGACGGCTGGTATGACTATCATGCGAAATACGCACCCGGCGGCTCTCGCCATATCATCCCTGCTGACATTCCCGTCGACATCACCGACGCATGCCTGCGCCATTCCGTGACTGCCCATACGGCGCTTGGCTGCAAAGGCGTGTCGCGCACAGATTTCCGATGGGATGACAGCAAAGGTCTCGATGGTCTGTTTGCACTGGAATCCAATACACAACCTGGGATGACACCCACTTCGCTGGTTCCTGAACAGGCCCAGCACTGCGGCATGTCATTTCCAGACCTGTGTGATTGGCTGGTAAAGGACGCGTCATGCGATCGTTAAGAGATCCGGCGCCATCCAGGCTGGCCTACCGCATGAACCGCTTGATGCTGACGCCGCGGTTCCGGACGTTTTTGCGGTTTGGACTGCCCGTGTTGATCGTTGTCAGCATTGGCGCATTTTGGGCATCTGATGCCGACCGCCGCCTTGATGTCTCCGACCGCGTCGTCGAAATCAAAAGACAAATCGAAGAACGACCTGAATTTATGGTTCACATGATGGCTGTGGATGACGTCAGTGACACTGTGGCAGCTGATATCCGCAGTATCCTGGCAATGGACTTCCCTATGTCTTCGTTCGACCTTGATCTTGATGCGATCCGGGCTGAAGTCGAAGAACTGGACGCGGTGGCAAGCGCGTCGGTGCAGATACGGGGCGGCGGTATACTTAGCATCAATGCCTCTGAACGCGTTCCTGCGATGGTTTGGCGCAACGCCGATGGGCTCACTCTCTTGGACCGCGATGGCCACCGTGTGTCGGCTCTGAACATGCGCACCGACCGCGCGGATTTGCCTTTGATCGTTGGGGCAGGGGCCAATGAACTGGTCCCCGAAGCGCTTGATCTGATAGGGCTCAGTGGTTCTATTGCGCCCCGCGTGCGCGGCCTTCTGCGTGTCGGAGAACGGCGCTGGGACGTGGTTCTTGACCGGGAACAGCGCATCCAGCTTCCCGAGGCGGACCCCATAACAGCCCTCAAAAAGGTGATCGCGCTTGACGCCGCGCAAGATCTTCTGGCGCGCGACATAGCGGCCATCGACTTTCGCAATCCGCGCCGCCCGGTGCTTCGCCTCACAAAAGGGGCGATTGACGCCATGAATGACATTGAATTGACCGAGACCAAGGACACCCTAAGATGACCGATCTCTATGAGAGCCAACGCGCGATGCGCGCCATGCGTCGGGCCGCAATGCAACGTGGTGTAATCGCACTTTTGGATGTTGGGACATCCAAAATTGCTTGCCTGATCTTGCGCTTTGACAGCGACACAGGCCTGCCTGAAACCGAAGGTATCGGCGCAATGGCGGGCCAGAGCCGCTTTCGCGTGATCGGCGCGGCTACAACGCGTTCGCGCGGTGTTGAGCTAGGAGAAAGCTGTGCCATTCAAGAAACCGAACGCGCCATTCGCACGGCCGTTCAGGCTGCGCAAAAAATGGCGAATGTGCGCGTCGATCATGTGATTGCCTGTTTGTCTGGGGGCCAACCAAGATCCTATGGTCTCGCGGGAACAGTACGTGTCAATTCCGAGGTCGTGAACGAGCAAGACGTCGCCTGTGCGCTCGCGTCCTGCGACGTGCCGGACTACGGCATGGATCGTGATATTCTTCATGCGCAACCCGTCAATTTCGCACTGGATCACCGCTCGGGGTTGACGGATCCGCGCGGCCAGATTGGTCAGCGTCTGGCCTGCGACATGCATATGCTCACGGTCGACACCGCAGTTATGCAAAACCTTATCTACTGTTTGAAACGCTGTGATCTCGAACTCGCAGGCCTCGCATCCTCGGCCTATGTGTCGGGCATGTCGGCCTTGGTCGAAGACGAACAAGAGCTTGGAAGTGCTTGCATCGATCTTGGTGGCGGCACCACAGGCCTGTCGATTTTTATTAAGAAACACATGATTTACGCCGATTGCATCCGCCTTGGCGGCGAACACATAACGCAAGACATCTCTAAGGGCCTCCAGGTCTCAACATCGGTTGCAGAACGCATGAAGACCTTCCACGGTGGTGTTGTGGCCACGGGAATGGATGATCGCGAGCTGATCGAGATCGGCGGTGAAACCGGCGACTGGGAGCATGACCGACGCACTGTGACACGGGCCGAGTTGATCGGTATCATGCGTCCGCGCGTCGAGGAAATTCTGGAAGAAGTCCGCAAACGGCTGGATGCTGCTGGCTTTGAACACCTCCCGTCCCAACAGATCGTTCTTACCGGTGGGGGCAGCCAAATCCCGGGACTTGACCGGCTGGCTCCGAAAATACTGGGTCAGAGCATACGCATAGGCCGCCCGCTCAGGGTTCAGGGCTTGCCGCAAGCCGTTACAGGTGCTGCCTTTGCAAGCGCCGTGGGTCTCAGTCTGTTTGCATCTCATCCCCAGGACGAATGGTGGGACTTTGAGGTGCCCACAGATCGCAACGCGCACCGTTCGTTCAAGCGCGCCGTGCGATGGTTCCGGGACAATTGGTGATCCCTTCGTCTTATTTCGGTCCATTTTTCCAAATGGCGCAGGCAAGGCACGGGACTGCCCCGGAGGGCTCTGAAGCAATAAGCAATGTCCCGCTTTCGATCTGAGAAAGGCACAATTTACAGGCGACGTCCGCATCCGAATCTGTTAACTTATCCACAAGGTTCGGAAAGAACCGCAAGAGAGGCGGAGCAGGCCACTCACTGATCGGAACACAACTTCTAGATGCGCTTACGGGCGCGGCTGTCTTCCGTGCATGTGAGCTTTAGTGCCTATGCCATTGAAATCCGCACGATCTTGCTGTTCGCCCGAGATGCTGAGTATGGCCGACAAAAAAATGCCATATTTGGTGTCTTTCGACCGCGAATCGGGGTGACCTGCCGTCACTCTCGCGGTAGTGTCCGAACACCCAACACTCGGCTATTGGCCGATATAAAGGACGTCTCGGCCCGGGGACGCGACAACAACAGGCGGATTGAGTAATGACTTTGAATTTGACGATGCCCACCCATGAGGAACTCAAACCACGGATCACCGTCTTCGGTGTCGGGGGTGCCGGCGGTAATGCTGTCAACAACATGATAGAAAAGCTGCTTGAAGGTGTTGAATTTGTTGTTGCGAACACCGATGCGCAGGCGCTGCAGCAGTCGGTTGCTACAACCAAAGTTCAAATGGGTGTCCGGGTCACCGAAGGTCTTGGCGCCGGAGCGCGGCCCTCAGTCGGTGCCGCCGCCGCAGAAGAGACCATCGAAGAGATTGTCGACCACCTCGCAGGTGCGCACATGTGTTTCATCACAGCAGGTATGGGCGGCGGTACGGGAACCGGCGCTGCACCCATCATTGCACAGGCCGCACGCGAATTAGGTGTCCTGACCGTAGGTGTCGTCACCAAGCCCTTCCAGTTTGAGGGCGCCAAGCGGATGCGCCAGGCCGAGGAAGGCATCGAAGCGCTTCAGAAAATGGTCGATACACTGATCATTATTCCAAACCAAAACCTGTTCCGCCTCGCCAACGAACGGACAACTTTCACCGAAGCCTTCTCGATGGCAGACGATGTTCTTTATCAGGGCGTTAAAGGCGTTACAGACCTTATGGTGCGCCCCGGCCTGATCAACCTCGACTTTGCCGACGTGCGCGCTGTCATGGATGAGATGGGCAAAGCCATGATGGGGACCGGTGAAGGCGAAGGCGAAGATCGTGCCGTACAAGCCGCGGAAAAGGCCATCGCGAACCCGCTTCTCGACGAAATAAGCCTCAAAGGCGCCAAGGGTGTCTTGATCAATATCACCGGCGGCCACGACCTCACGTTGTTCGAGCTTGACGAAGCCGCGAACCGTATCCGCGAAGAAGTCGACGCAGACGCGAACATCATTGTGGGCTCAACGCTTGATACAGCGATGGAAGGCGTCATGCGCGTCAGTGTTGTCGCAACCGGGATCGACGCGAACGCCAATACGATGGATGCCCCTATCCAACGCCGCAAGCTTTCCGAGCCGTTGGCACAGCATCCAGCAGCGCCCATCGAAGAGCATCCTGTCGCCGCTCAAGTTGTGGCACATCAGCAGGTTGAACCATCGCTGTTCGAAGACATTGCCCCCGCCGCGACGCAAGACGATTTGCCGCCCCCAGCCTACCAGCCGGCTCCGGCGGCCGTCGCGCCCGAAGAAGATGCAGTCTTCGCGCACCAGCCCGCTGCCGACCCACAACAGGGTCGTCCGGTTCCGGGAACGCCATCAGCAGAAGCGCTTGCACGTCTTGAACGTGTGACCGGTCGTGCGCCAGGCTCGATGGCCGGACATATCCCCGGAGAAGCGCGCGCCGTACCTGCTGCGACGTCGGCTCCGGCACCGACAGCACCTGTCGATGACCGTCCACGATTTGGCATCAACAACCTGATCAACCGGATGTCGGGCGCACAGGGTGGTGAACGCCAGCCTCAGATGACGCGTCAGCAACCCAATATGGCCCGTCCTTCTGCACAGCCAGAAGTGTCCGAAGAACAGGAGCGGATCGAGATCCCTGCCTTTCTGAGACGCCAGGCCAACTAACGCCACGTCACGAAATGACACATAAAGGGCCGGCGCAAGCTGGCCTTTTTCGTTTGTATTTGAGCCACTTAGCGGTACTGAATGTCCCCTTGGGCAGCAAATCGCCGAATTGTAACGGGGATGTTTCAGACTGTTGCAATGATTGTGTTGAGGTAACACCGGCCCCCGCCTAGCTAAGTGTTGTCGGATTGTGAGGCAGTGTCCGACCAACAAACAGGTACGTCGTGCAAACAACTCTTAAATCATCTGTGACCTTCACAGGGTCTGGCCTGCATACTGGACGCATTGTCCGTATGACGATCCAGCCTGCGTCTGCGGAATACGGCATATGGTTCCACCGGACCGACGTTGAAGATAGCGATGCGTTGATCCCGGCGCGCTGGAATGCCGTGAATGACACCCAGCTCTGCACCCGTATTGCGAACAGCGACGGTGTCAGTGTTTCGACCATCGAACATGTGATGGCAGCCCTTGCGGGATGCGGTGTCCACAACGCGCTGATCGAAATTGACGGCCCAGAAGTGCCTTTGATGGACGGTTCCTCGGCCCAGTTCGTAACCGGCATTCTTGCCCGCGGCCTTGTCCAGTTGGACGCGCCTGTGCGCATCATTGAAATTCTCAAACCTGTCTCGGTCTCACGCGGCGATGCGACAGCAACGCTTGAACCAAGTGACCGCTTCACCATCGATTTTGAGATCGATTTTGTCGATCAGGCGATTGGTCATCAGGAAAAATCGCTGGATATGGCCAACGGCGCTTTTGTCCACGAGTTGTGCGACAGTCGCACGTTTTGTCGCAAGGCCGATATTGACGACATGCGCGCGCGCGGTCTGATCATCGGCGGTGATATGACGTCGGCAGTTGTGGTCGACGGCGACGCGATTGTTACGCCTGGCGGTATGCGCCACCGGGACGAGCCTGTGCGCCACAAGATGCTTGATGCGTTAGGCGACCTCGCCCTTGCAGGTGGTCCGATTATGGGCCGCTACACCGGCGAAAGGGCGGGTCACGCGATGACCAATCTTCTTTTGCATGCTCTGTTTGCAGACCCATCGGCCTACAGACTTGTTGAATGTGATCCCGCGCGTGTTTCGCAACTCCCCGGTTCGGGTCTAAGCGATGCCGACTATTCGCTGATTGCGGCCTAACGCGCCAACAACCGCCCAAAGACCATTTTGCCCCGGATTTTTCTGTGCTACGAACTCTTTACGTTCGAAGTAGAAAGAGAGTTTTGATGCGTTTGGGTGGGTCTGCTTTTCGAAACTTTGCGATCCTTGCAGTGACGGCGCTGACGCTGTCTGGCTGTGGCCTTGTGGGCGGTGGTGACGAAGAACGCCCGCTTGAAAGCTTTTCCGCAGAAGAATTGTACAAACGCGCAGAATTCGAGCTTGAATCCGAAGGCAACGCCGAAGAAGCCGCGCGTTTTTTCGGAGAAGTTGAACGCCTGTATCCCTATTCCGAATGGGCGCGTCGAGCCCTCGTAATGCAGGCCTTTTCCTACCATCGTGGTCGCGATTACGAAGCAACACGCAGCGCGGCCCAACGGTTCCTGACAACCTATCCGGCCGATCAGGATGCGGCCTGGGCTCAATACCTGCTGGCGCTGTCCTACTATGATCAAATCGACGATGTCGGTCGGGATCAGGGACTGACGTTTCAGGCGCTGCAATCGCTTCGCGATGTGATCGAGCGCTATCCAGATAGCGAATATGCGCGCTCTGCCATCCTGAAATTCGACCTCGCATTCGACCATCTTGGCGGCAAGGAAATGGAGATCGGTCGATACTACCTCAAGCGCGGCCATTACATTGCGGCCGTCAATCGCTTTCGCGTCGTCGTCGAAGACTTTCAAACCACCACGCACACAGCCGAAGCACTTCATCGTCTGGTTGAGGCCTATCTGTCACTTGGCTTGACTGACGAAGCGCAGACCGCCGGTGCGATCCTTGGGTTCAACTATCAGTCGACGGTTTGGTACGAGGACAGCTTTGCATTGTTAACCGGGCAGGGGCTGCGGCCCGAGACCTCGGGCGACAACTGGCTTTCGACCATTTTCCGTCAGGTTGTTCGCGGCGAATGGCTCTGATCCCATGCTAAGAAGTCTCGACATACGAGACATGCTGATCATTGACCGGCTAGAGCTTACGTTTCAACCTGGGCTGAATGTGCTGACGGGAGAAACGGGTGCGGGCAAGTCTATCCTTCTGGATTCACTTGGATTTGTTCTGGGTTGGCGGGGCCGCGCAGAATTGGTGCGCGAGGGTGCCGAACAAGGCGAAGTCACGGCGGAGTTTGATTTAGCATCCGATCATCCTGCGCGCGAGGTGTTGGCCGAAGCGGGTTTTTCACAAGACGACACGTTGATCTTGCGCCGCGTGAACACCCGGGATGGGCGCAAGACTGCCTGGATCAATGACCGGCGCGCGTCGGGAGAATTGCTCCGTGCTTTGTCTGAAACGCTTGTCGAACTCCACGGGCAAAACGACGATCGCGGACTGCTAAACCCGTCAGGTCACCGTCGGCTCCTTGATGATTTCGGGGACCTCTATGATCATGTGGCGCGCACGCGTGCTGCATGGCGTGATCTGCACGGCGCAAAATCTGCCTTAGCCGAAGCCGAAACTGCCGCAGAGGCCCTTGCCGAGGAAGAAGATTTTCTGCGCCACGCCGTGTCTGAATTAACGCAACTTGCGCCAGAGGCAGGCGAGGACGCACACCTCGACAGTCGGCGCCGCATGATGCAAGCGGCTGAAAAAATCCGTGAAGACATCGCTCGCGCCCATACAGCGCTGGGGTCTGGTGGTGCAGAAGGAATGATGCGCGATGCGTCGCGTTGGCTTGAGGGCGCGGCAGACAGAGCAGAAGGCGCGCTTGAGGCGCCCATGGCTGCCCTTGAACGTGCGCTGATCGAACTTGGGAACGCAGAAGACGGCGTATCGCGCGCTCTTGATGCGCTTGATTTCGACGCCTCAGAACTTGAGAACATCGAAGAACGCCTGTTCGCGATCCGAGCATTGGCACGCAAACACAACGTCCTGCCGGACCAGCTGTCTGATCTTGCTGAAAAGCTGGGTGCAAAGCTTGACGCGCTCGACGGAGGGGCCGAAGAACTTGCGAGTCTAAAGGCTGCTTTGCACGAAGCCGAAGACGTATATGACGGGATCGCCGACGCGTTGGGTGCAGCCCGGGCCGAGGCGGCCGAAGCACTTGATCTCGCCATGGCCAAGGAGCTTGCGCCTCTCAAGCTGGACCGCGCGGTCTTTGCCACTGAGCTATCCGAGGGCGACGCCGGGCCGGACGGCCGCGACACAGTATTGTTCACCGTTGCGACCAACCCGGGCGCGCCGTCGGGACCACTGAACAAGATTGCCTCGGGCGGAGAACTAAGCCGATTTCTTCTGGCCCTAAAGGTCTGCCTGACGTCCGGTGTGGAAGGGCTCACGCTGATATTCGATGAAATCGACCGCGGGGTCGGCGGCGCGACGGCGGATGCAGTCGGAAGACGACTTGCGGAATTATCGGCGTCTTCTCAAGTGCTTGTAGTCACTCATTCCCCTCAGGTCGCCGCGCGGGGCGCCCATCACTGGCGCGTCGAAAAGCGGATTAAAAACGGAGCCACTCTGTCCACCGTCAGCCCGCTAGGGGCGGACGAGCGTGTGGACGAAGTTGCACGAATGCTGTCGGGAGACACCGTGACAGACGCGGCGCGCATCGCGGCCCGGACGTTGCTTGCTGGTTAGCTGCGACGACGGCGGCGGCTGGATCGCGTGGCAACTGGTTCATTGTCGCTCAATCCGTCCGTTGCCGATGAAAACCCACCCAATGCGCCTGTGATCTGATCAAGCGTCGGGCGGTCGCCTTTCGGCGTTTCTTCAAGAGCCGCACGCATTTTTACCAGATGCTCCGGTGTCGTCCCACAGCATCCACCAATGATCGTCGCCCCCGAATTTCGGGCCAAAATCGCATATTCGGCCATCAGATCAGGCGTTCCATCATAGTGAATATGCCCGTCAACGTACTTTGGGATGCCAGCATTCCCTTTGGCGATCAAAGGGATCTCTGAACCTTGGGCAGCAAAGCCCAGGACGGTGCGCAAAAGATCAGATGCGCCAACGCCGCAGTTGGCCCCAAAGGCAAGCGGCGGATGGTCCAGTTTATCAACCATGTCGGCCATTCCCTGGCTGGTCAGCCCCATCATCGTGCGGCCCGCCGTGTCAAAGCTCATGGTGCCGCACCACGGCATCCCGGCCAAGAGAGCAGCTTCAGCGGCTGCTCTGTATTCTTCGGGGGCGCTGATGGTTTCCACCCACAAAACATCCGCGCCGCCGGCTTTCAGGCCCTCGGCTTGTTCGTGGAACATTTCGACGGCATGCGAGTAGGTCAGCGTGCCCATCGGCTCCATAATCTCGCCGGTAGGCCCGACGGACCCTGCAACAACAACGTCACGGCCTGACGCATCTGCAATCTCTCGGCCAATTTCCGCGCCGGCCTTGTTCAGCTCAAAAACCCGCGCTTGTCCGTCGTGCAGCTTAAGCCGCGCCGCGTTTCCGCCGAATGTATTGGTCAGGAAAATATCCGACCCCGCATCAACCGCCCCTTTGTAAAGGCTTCTGATTTTTGCGGTTTCGTTCACGTTCCAGAATTCCGGCGCGTCGCCCGCCATAAGTCCCATATTGAAAAGGTTCGTCCCCGTTGCGCCATCCGCCAGCAACCAGTCGCGTGTCTGCAAAAGTGTCGTCAGCCGATCAGCCATGAAAAGGTCCTCGAATTAGGGTTTCATCCCACTGACATGGGCGTGGGCAGGGCGCAAATCAAATCTATTCACCAAGATTATGAATATGCGTCATACAAAAAAAGATTGCACACAGAGCGGCTTAAGTTTCCGCAACATACGCGTGGCTTAATGTGTTGTTTTCTAATGTAGTTTTGGTGGAGCCAAGGGGAATCGAACCCCTGACCTCTTGCATGCCATGCAAGCGCTCTCCCAACTGAGCTATGGCCCCATCCGGGTGCGGGCCGTTCCAGACCGCCCGCGTGGATTACTGATTTCGCCTCTTCTAAGCAAGCAAAAAATCAGAGATCAATCGTCGTCGTCAGTGGCAACATCCGCGATGTCTTCAAGCGAAACATCATCATCGTCGTCATCATCTTCAAGAACATCATCGCCCAGATCGACATCCGCATCGTCGAGTACGACGTCTTCTTCTTCAGATTCTTTTTCTGGCTTGGCGCTTGCGTCCGGTTTGTCGGCGACCATCGTCCGGCTTGCTTTGCCAGTGTCGATATTGACGGTTTCACCCGTATACGGACTGATCACCGGGCTGGCGTTCAGG
The DNA here is from genome assembly GCA_029287375.1 of Boseongicola sp. GTDB lineage: Bacteria > Pseudomonadota > Alphaproteobacteria > Rhodobacterales > Rhodobacteraceae > Boseongicola. The sequence goes on from JARFRG010000074.1 coordinate 13,682, forward strand.
TCGTAAAAGCGCTTACCGCTTGTCGGGCATAGACGTTTTGTGCCCCATTCTTCCTTCGGCATGGATTTTCCTTCTAAGGGAGGTCCGTTTGGAATGTCGCGCCAACTGCCATATGTGCTCGCCCCTGTCAAAGCCTTTTGCTGTTCAATCCGCTCTTGTCGAACGATCCCGGACAAAGCTAGGGTCTGGCGCAGCAGTGGTACGATCATTTGAGGCATGAGATATGGGGTGGCTTCGGCCCTTGAACAACCCGGTCGACGGGGTGACAATCAGGCGCAATCAGCAGGCGCGACGACTTACGCTTCGGGTGTCGCGCCTTGACGGTCGGGTAACACTGACCGCGCCAGTCTCTGCGACCGATCGCACGATACGAACCTTTCTCGAAGACCACGCTGGCTGGATTGCCAAGGCGCAAACAAATGCCGCCACCGAAATCCGGGTTGCGCCCGGCGTCAACTTGCCGGTCGAGGGGCGGTTAAGGTCAGTCGTGGCGGGGCAGGGACGTCGCGCCAGGATATTCGAGGACCGTATCGAAACGCCGGGGGGGCGTGCGCTTGCCACGGCCCTCAGGCATCTTGCAAGAGACCGTGCAATGCCCCGCATCGACCACTATGCCGCACAGGTCGACCGCCCGGTGACCGCCGTCAGCCTGAGAGATACGCGGTCGCGCTGGGGGTCATGTACCTCGGAAGGCAAACTGATGCTGTCGTGGCGCCTTGTGTTCGCGCCCCCCAAAGTCTTCGACTACGTGATTGCCCACGAAGTTGCGCATCTGGTCGAGATGAACCACTCCCGCGCGTTTTGGGCCATCGTTGAGGGGCTCCGCCCAGACTACCGAGATTCAAAAAACTGGCTCAAATCCGATGGTCCGGACCTTCATCGCTATCGGTTTGATTGACGACACCCTGTCATTTGTGATCACACTGCCAACATGCTCAGTCGTACCGCCGATCCGCTTCCCGCAGCCCACGACCGCGTCTATCGCGTGTTGCGCAGCCGTATCATGCACGGAGAAATGGATCCGGGGGCGCCCCTGACTTTGCGCGGTATCGGCAAGGAGTTCGGCGTCTCGATGACGCCCGCGCGCGAATCTGTGCGTCGCCTTGTTGCCGAGGGCGCACTGACCTTGTCCGCATCGGGCCGTGTGTCGACGCCTGAATTGTCCAATGACCGGATTGAGGAATTGGCGGCCTTGCGGGCATTGATCGAAACTGAATTGGCAAGCCGCGCACTGCCACGCGCTCATTTGGCGCTGATTGAACGGTTGTCGCTGATCAACAACGCGATTTCTGAGGCCATCGTAAAGGGTGATGCGGTTGCCTACATCCGGACAAACCTCGAATTTCACCGGACTCTCTATTTGCGTGCGCAGGCACCTGCGATGCTTGCGATGGCGGAAACGGTCTGGCTTCAGCTTGGGCCGACGATGCGGTCGCTCTATGGTAAATTAAAGCGCACCGAGGTGCCTAAAAACCACCGGCTTATTCTGGCGGCGTTGCGCGCCGGGGACGAGCCGAGCCTTCGATTGGCGGTGCGGAGCGATGTTACGCAAGGCCTGCGCATGCTTGCCACCTAGGCGCGCTCCGACCCCGTTTGATCCCCAAGAAAGCTCTTGAGTATTTCCGCAATCCGTCCGGGATGCGTTTGTGGAAAATTGTGCGTGGCTTTTGCCAATTGCACATGCTGCGCATTCGGGTTCAGTTCGGCCATTCGCCCCATCGATGAGAGGGGAATGACCTGATCGGCCCCTCCCCAAATTCCAAGAACTGCTGTGCCGTAGTCCGCGATCGTGCGATGATCGTCGTCCAGCAACTGGGACAATACATGGCGTCGTGATGACAAGACGGACGGCAAATACCCGCGTCGACGTGTTTCTGCGACCAGACGCGTTGTCAGATCAGGGATCACAGTGGGTGCGCCAGCTTCCGCAGCCAATTCGCGGCGCAATGCCCAGCCACCGGCAACCGGCATCAACCAATCCCCAAGAACGGGTGCCGTCCAGATGCGATCCTTTGGGGCTGCATACACAGGCGCAAGACCAGACGGCGCCATCAGCACAAGACTTCTGATCCGCAAACCTTCTTCTGCGGCAAAGGCCGTGGCAAGTGCTCCGCCCATTGAATATCCCACCACGGTGACTGGCCCGTCGATACCGAGATAGTCCATTAAATCCCGAAGTTGTTTCAGGAAGAAATCCATATCCTGTTTGCCGCGCGGGGTGGACGAAAACCCCCGCCCATAAAGATCATATGCCAAAACCCGAAAGCCAAGGGCTGCCAAAGCGCGCGCCGTACCGGCAAAAATGTAATGAGGTGAGGTCAGGCCGTGAATGCAGACGGCGATAGGGCCGCGCTTGGGGCCGGTCCAGCGATAATGGGTGCGCCCGGAAGGAAGATCGGCAATGGCCCCTGGGGCGGCCTCCTGAGCCGTGTGACCCATGGGCTTGCGAAGCGCCTCGGCCACAAAGGGGGCCGCAGCAACGGCCCCTAGCACGCTCCATCCGAGAGTGTTCATCATCTCCTCACAGGCGGTTCGGTGTGGAAAGCATGGTTTTTCGGCGCGCCGCAGCCTCGCGCCAGATCAATACCAGTCCCGACACAAGAATCAGAGCGATCCCACCAAGCGCTGCGCCGTCTGGAAATTCAGCAAACATGACTATTCCAAAAATCACCGACAAGGGCAGGGCGATGTATTCAAAAGGCGCGACCAGGGCGGCTTCTGATCTGCGATAGGCTTGCGAAATCATGAACCCTCCGATCGACGTCATAATGCCCGAGAACATCATGAAACCCAAATCACCCCACTCGGGCCAGACCCAGGCACGAAGCAGAAAAACCGCCGAAGGATGATCAAAGGTGTCAAACCCGCCATGCCCAAACGCAAGGCCTGCGGTTGTTGACACCATAAAAAAGGAAACTTGAATGTAGAACACCATGGCTGTCGCATTTTCAGTGTCGCCGATGCGGCGCGTTAAGATGTGCAGGAAGGCATATCCGAAAGCCGCAACGAGCGGCAACAATGACGCAAGCTGAAAGGCCGTGGTGCCGGGGCGCACAACAATCAGGACGCCGATCAGTCCGATAGCGATTGCCACCCAGCGTCTCGGCCCCACGTATTCGCCAAGAAACACCACCGAAAAGACTGAAATCAGCAAGGGACTGATGAAAAAGATCGCGACCGCATCCGCCAGTGGCAAAGCCGCAAGCGCCAGAAAGAAAAAGAAGTTCGCGCAAACCACGCAAAGCCCGCGCAAAAGGTGTATCTTCAGGCGTTTTGTGCGCAGCAGGGCCGTTGTCCCGGTCAGTGGAACAATAATCGCAACCACAAACAATAACCCGACCAAAGAGCGTACGAACATCACCTGATACAGCGGGTAGGCATCAGAGAGAAACTTGATCACAGCGTCGTTGACTGAAAAAGCAAACACCGCTGCAAGCGCCCAATAGGCACCTGAAAAGGTAGTCCGTTCTGCATCGATCAAAGACATGTCACACCTGAAAAGGCAGGCGCGTCAGGCTTTATCGCAGAGCGCGCTCCAATGCGTCCAGAAAACGCGACCGATCCGCTTTTGTAAAGCCTTTGCCGCCGCCTTGGCGAAACGGATCTGCGGCGCGCAGGTCGGCGGCAAGATCGCGCATAGCAAGGGCGTTTCCGACATTCGTAGATGTCAGGCGTTCGCCGTTCGGCTTTAGCACCAACGCGCCATTTTCGACCGCACGCGCGGCGAGCGGGATATCACTAGTGATCACGACGTCTCCGGCACCGGCGCGATCCGCAATCCACATATCGGCCACGTCGGGTCCATCCGACACATAAACCATCTCAACCAAAGGATTGGCTGACGGGCGCAGCCCTCCGTTCGCCACCATCTTGACCTCGACTTTGCGCCGCGTGGCGACGGTCTCGACCTCTGCCTTGACCGGGCAGGCATCAGCATCCACAAATATCACCGCCAAAGCGCGTCTCCGTGAAAAGCAATGTGGTCTTCCATGAAGGTCGATACAAAGAAATACGAGTGATCATACCCCTTTTGCATCCGTATCGTCGCCTCTGTGCGCCGGCGCACCAGCACTTCCGCCAGCGCCTCGGTCCTAAGCAAATCCGCGAACTGGTCTTGCGTCCCGGTGTCGATCAATACAGGGATTTCATCCAAAGCCCCCGTTTCGGCAAGCCGTGTGGCATCATGTGCGCGTCCGTCTTCCACGCTTCCAAGATAGGCCGCAAACTGCTTTTTCCCCCAATCGCTGTTGGTGGGATTGCAGATCGGCGCAAATGCTGACGCGGATCGAAACCGCCCCGGCGATTTGGCGGCCAGGGTCAAGGCGCCATGCCCACCCATCGAGTGTCCGGTGATAGATTGGCGGTCTGCGTCGACCGCAAATTCCTCGAACACCAGCGCAGGTAGGTCGTCCAGAATGTAGGACTGCATCGCAAAATGTGGCGACCACGGTGCCTCGGTGGCGTCGAGATAAAAGCCAGCACCTTGTCCAAGATCATAGGCGTCATCGTTCGCGACGCCCTCACCGCGTGGAGAGGTGTCCGGGAAGACCACCGCAATTCCCTGTTCCGCCGCCCATGCCTGCGCGCCCGCCTTTGACATACCGTTCTCATGGGTGCACGTCAGCCCGGCAAGAAACCAAAGGACCGGCACCGGCCCATTGCGCGCATCTTCGGGAAGAAAAAGCCCAAAGGTCATATCGCCGCCCGTGGACTTCGAGGCATGGGAATAGACACCCTGAACGCCACCGAAACACCGATTTTCCGAAATGATTTGCATTGCTTAATTTTCTCCCGAATTCAAATCGCAGCCACCCACGCTATGACCGCCGACACCGTCACAATTGACGCCGCTGTGGACATCAGGATCGCCGCCGATACACGTTGTGGTGCCACGCCGTAGTGCTGCGCAAGGATATACACATTCCCCGCAACCGGAAGAGCCGCAGCGGCAATCATCACACCTGCCGCGTAAGGCTCAACCGGCCAGATCACCAAGGCTGCAATGGCAACGGCACCGGGATGAACGACCAGTTTCACAAACGACAACCAGCCCGCAACCGTCACGCGCTCGGCCGACTTCGATGCAAGACTGGCACCGATTGCAAACAGTGCGCAGGGCGTTGCCGCGGCTCCAAGCAAGGTCAGAAACTCACCCGCAGGCGCTGGTACAGGAAGGCTGAAAGTTGACCACAAAAGCCCCAGAACAATCGATACGATCATCGGGTTCTTCAAAAGCCCGACAGCCACGGTGCGGATGACACCCAACGACATGCGACCGTCCCTCGATCCAGTGACCAAAATCACGATCAGACTTCCGAAAAAGATCAAATCCACCGCAAGCACCAAAATGACCGGGCCAATAGCATCGGCACCCAGCAAGAGTGTCAGCATCGGGACACCCAGAAAGCCAACATTGCCGATAATCCCGCATTGCGCTTCAAACGCGGCCTCGGCGGCGGGCCTCTTTCGAACAAGGGCGACCACGGTCACAAGCAGATACACGATCAGCGATGCCGCGAGATAGGCAGTGACGAACGTCCAGTCGATAATATCAGCGATATCGAGATTTGCGGTAAAACCGAACAGCATCGCCGAAAGCGCGAAATAAAACACGAACTTCGTCAGATAGGCGGTGGCCTCTTCCGTGAAAAATCGCGCGCGACCACTGGCGTAGCCAAGCCCGATGATCGCAAAAAATGGCAGTGTTTTGAGAAAGATATCCAGCATGTGATTGCCGCTACCATGTTGACCTCGATGGCTCAAAGACAATCGTCCGGCGAGCGGGCAAAAAAAAGGCCGGGCAAAAGCCCGGCCAGTCTAACAGGGAGGTAAACTACGGTGGCCAAGCCACCTCGTTCGAATTGGATTTAGGCGCGCTTGCTGCGTCGTTCAAGATTTTTTTGACTATTTGGTAAGCAATCCGGCTATGCATTCATCGCATAGCTAAGAATTTTAGTCATTCAGAAGGGCTTCGGCCTTCTTTCGCTTGCGATCTGCAATAATCTCTTCCGTCACAAAATCGCGGAAAGCCGCAATCCGGCGCGATTGGCGCAATTCTTCCGGATACGCCAGAAAAACCGGAATCTCGTTGCTTTCAACATCCGGCAAGACCCTTTGAATGCCTTCAATGTCCTGAACTACATAGTCCGGCAAAACGCCAATTCCCAAATCTGACCGCATTGCCTGCAACACACCAAAGTAGTTGTTCACAGTCAGGCGCGACGAAACGTCATTGGTGAGAAGCTCTTTCACCAGGGTGGCCCCGGCAATCACCTGAGTGGCTTGCGTATTGAGATATATCAGACGGTGCTTTGCCAGATCGTCCAGCTTTTCCGGGGTGCCATTTTTCTCCAGATACTCCGTCGTTGCGAATAGTCGCATGGTGACGGTCATAAGACGTCGCCGGATCAAATCCGCCTGACTTGGCTCTTTCATTCGGATTGCCACGTCCGCTTCGCGCATCGGCAAATCCAATACGCGTTCGTCAAGCATCAGATCGATATTCAACTCCGGAAATTTGTCATAAAGCTTTGACAAGCGCGGCGCGAGCCACAGCGATCCAAAGCCGATGGTCGTCGTGACGCGTAGTTCACCGAACACTTCTTCTTCGGAATCGCGAATTCTTGCCTCAGCCGTATCAAGCCGCCGCGCCATCGCGGACGACGCATCAAACAGCAGTTCGCCCTGTTCCGTCAAAATAAGCCCCCGCGCATGGCGGTGAAATAAAGTGGTGTTCAGGCTTTCTTCCAAGGCACGGATCTGGCGCGAGACAGCGGATTGGCTAAGATGCAGCACGTCGCCTGCGTGGGTCAGGCTGCCTGCGTCGGCCACGGCGTGAAATATTCGAAGCTTATCCCAATCCATGGCGATGCTTTCCAATGTTGTTGGCGGTAACAATTTTACATTGCTTACTCACAGCTAGGGCGCAATTGCAAATAAAGCGATGACAAAGGTTTCATTTTGTAGGTCAGCAAATTTGACCTATATTGGATTCAACCACAGGAGCGCCCCATGAGTCGGCACACCGTAAGCTTGCATGATAAATATGACCTGTCCAAAGACACCGTCCTTCTGAACGGCAGCCAGGCCTTGGTGCGCTTGATGCTCATGCAACAGGCGCGTGATGCGGCAGCGGGGCTGAATACGGCAGGCTACGTCAGCGGCTATCGTGGCTCGCCTCTTGGGGCGGTGGATCGCCAGATGGCGATGGCAAAGCCCGATCTCGAAGCGGCACAAATCCTATTTCATCCTGGACTGAACGAAGATCTGGCCGCCACCGCGTGCTGGGGTACCCAACAGGCTAATCTGCGCGGAGACGGCAAACACGACGGCGTCTTTTCGCTTTGGTACGGTAAGGGGCCGGGGGTTGATCGTTCGGGCGATGCCATTCGCCACGGAAATCTCGCAGGCACGTCGCCACATGGGGGGGTCGTTCTTGCGATGGGCGACGATCATGTCGGTGAAAGCTCGACAACCTGCCACCAATCCGAATGGGCAATGGTTGATGCGATGGTTCCGATCATGTCCCCAGCGGGTGTGCAGGAAATTCTCGATTTCGGCCTCTACGCTTACGCACTCGGCCGATATTCCGGTCTCTGGACCTCCCTGAAATTGATGAAAGACACTGTCGAAGTCACCTCTGTTGTTGATGCGCGTGTTGATCGCATGTCCTTTGTTCAACCCGACTTCGCGATGCCTGAGGGCGGTCTCAATATCCGCCTTGGCGACCACTGGGTGCCACAGGAATCCCGCCTGATCGACCACAAACGCTTTGCCGCCGAAGCCTTCGCGCGCGCCAACCGTCCCGACCGACGTGTCATTGGCAAACCTGGCGCAAAAATCGGATTTGTAGCGGCGGGAAAAAACTGGCTCGATCTTGTGCACGCCCTTAGCCTGTTGGGGGTCGATGAGGCCTGTGCTGATCGTCTTGGCATCACGACCTACAAAGTTGGCCAAGTCTTTCCGATGGACATGGTGTCGTTTCGCGAATGGGCTGATGGTCTTGATCTGATCGTCGTCGTCGAAGAAAAACGCAAACTGATCGAGGTCCAGATCAAAGAAGCCATTTTTGATGACCGCCGCGGGCGCCGCGTCTACGGCTGGCACAAAACGGCGCCTGGCATGCCCCAACGCCAAGAACTGTTTCAAAGCCACTATTCGCTTGATCCCGTCGAAATTGCCGCAAAAATCGGTGGTATTCTCGTCGAAGAGGGACGCGACACAGACGCCATCAAAGCCGCAATGCAAACGATATCTATGGCGCAGGCGGCTGACAACGCCACCGAGATCGCATCACGTCTGCCATATTTCTGCTCTGGCTGCCCACACAACACCTCTACCAAAACCCCCGATGGCAGCCGCGCCTATGCCGGGATCGGTTGTCACACGATGGTGCTGTGGATGGACCGCGAAACCAGCGGATACACTCATATGGGTGCGGAAGGCGCAAACTGGATCGGCGAGGGGCCGTTCTCAAATACGCCTCACGTGTTCCAGAATATGGGCGATGGCACTTACAATCACTCTGGTCTTCTTGCAATTCGTGCAGCCCTCGGTGCGGACGTCAACATCACCTACAAAATCCTCTACAATGACGCGGTCGCTCTCACGGGTGGCCAGGTCATCGACGGAGACCTGTCAGCTGATCGCGTTGCCCGCGAAGTCATGGCCATGGGCGTAAAACACCTCGCGGTTGTCTACGACGAAAAAGAAAAACCGAACCGCGCCGATTTCCCGGCTGACGCCGAATGGCATTCCCGCGAAATGCTGCCAGATGTGCAAGAAAAATATAAAAATATCAAAGGTGTGTCTGTCATTCTTTATGTTCAGACATGCGCCGCCGAAAAACGCAGGAAGCGCAAGAAAGGCACCTTTCCAGACCCCGATAAACGCGTCTTCATTGACCCGGACATCTGCGAGGGGTGCGGCGATTGCGGCGTTCAATCCAATTGCGTGTCAATCGTTCCGCTGGAAACCGAACTTGGGCGAAAACGCGCCATCGACCAGTCCTCCTGCAACAAGGATTTCTCTTGCCTCAATGGCTTTTGCCCGTCCTTCGTCACGGTGCAAGGCGCTAAACTCCGCAAGTCCAGCAGCGCCGACGTCGACACCTCAAATCTCCCCGATCCGACCCCGCCCACGATCACCGGTCTCACCCACAACGTCGTCATTACAGGCGTCGGAGGCACGGGTGTCATCACGATCGGTGCTATCCTCGCCATGGCAGCGCACCTCGACGGGAAAGGCGCCAGCATGATGGAAATGGCGGGCCTCGCGCAAAAAGGCGGCGCGGTGCATATCCACTGTCGTCTTGCCAATGCGCCCGCAGACATAAGCGCCATTCGTGTCGCGGTCGGAGAATGCGACACACTAATCGGGGGGGATCTCGTTGTATCGGCAGGCGCGAAGACCATCGGGCTTATGGCCACCGAGCGCACCAAAGGCGTGGTAAATGCCCATGAAATCATCACCGGAGAGTTCACCCGCAACACCGACTTCCGCATCCCTGGCGAGGATCTTGCCATTGCTCTGCGTGCGCGCCTTCACGACAACCTGACGCTCTTTGACGCCACAAAGCTTGCCGCGCATATCCTCGGCGACGCGATCTACGCAAATATGTTGCTTCTCGGCGCCTCATGGCAAAAGGGCCACGTCCCATTGCCACGCGCTGCCATAGAAGAAGCGATCCGCCTGAATGCGACATCGGTTGACGCCAATCTCAAGGCCTTTACAGTCGGGCGCTGGATTGCTGAAAATCCTGAGAAATCCAACGCTCTGCTGTCGTCAGACGTGATCTCTAAGCCTAAGACATTGCAAGATAAGATCGACTTTCGTGTCAATCACCTCACAGACTATCAGTCCCCAAAACTTGCAAGGCGCTACCTGAGACTCCTGGACGCCATTGAGGATGTGGACCTCAAAGAGGCCGTTGCCAATGGCTACCACAAGCTGCTGACCTACAAAGATGAATACGAGGTGGCGCGGCTCCTTCAGACGACACGCGCCAAGGTACAAGCAGAATTCGACGGTGACGTTACACTCACATACAATCTCGCGCCGCCCGTTTTGTCGAAAACCGGCCCTGATGGTCGGCCAAAGAAACGCGCATTCGGTGCATGGACGGAAAAGCTCTGGCCCCAGATCGCCAAACTCAAACATCTGCGCGGCACTCCCTTTGATCCCTTCGGCTACACCGCTGAACGCCGCATGGAACGGCGCCTGATCCGCGATTACGAACGCGACATCAAAGCTATGCTCAAAACGCCCCCGACCAACTTGGCAGCCGCCATCGCACTTGCGGAACTTCCTCTGCAAATTAGTGGCTTTGGCCCCGTGAAGCAGGCCAGCGTGAAACAGGCCGACATCAAGCGCGCCACCTTGCGCGATGACCTGCACACCCAACCCGCCAAGCCTGCGGCCGCGTGACCAAGACGGTGGGGCGCAGCTTCAAAGCCACCATGACATCTCCTGACCGGCAAATCGCACGCGACATCAGCTATGCACACAGCGCACAAACCCGTGGCGGACGCGCTGTTATCCGCGCGCTTGAGAATACCACAGGGCGGCTCGGCCTGATCCGCCGCGCCGATGGCTACCAAGCCGAAATCACCCAAGGCGCGGACTTTTGGCAAGTCATGGTCAATCGCTATGGCCTCAGTCTTGATATTACCGGGGGGGCGCTTGCGAGCCTGCCAAAAGACGGTCCTGTCGTAGTGGTCGCCAATCACCCCTATGGCATTCTCGACGGGTTGATGATGGGACATATCCTCAGCACGGTGCGGCCGGGCAATTTTCGGATACTCGCCCACAACGTGTTTCGCAAAGCAACCGATCTCGACCGCGTGATCCTCCCGATTTCCTTCGATAAAACGCGGGGAGCCAGATCGCAAAACGTCAAGACACGCAAAGCCGCGCTCGCCTTTCTTGCAGGCGGCGGGGCCATAGGTGTCTTTCCGGGCGGCACCGTCTCGACGGGTGCAAAGCCGTTTTCAAGACCTCTCGATCCCGGATGGCGATCCTTCACTGCAAAGATGGTTGCGACGTCAAACGCCACGGTTGTGCCAATCTATTTTGAAGGCGAAAATTCGCGACTTTTTCAAATCGCAAGCCATCTCCATTCCACATTGCGCGTCGCGCTTTTGATCAGGGAATTCAACCGCCGCACGGATGCGCCTGTGAAAGTCGTGATAGGAGATCCTGTCCCAACCGACGAAATCGACACACGGCGCAAAGATGCACGAGCGCTGATGGACTTTTTACGCGCATCCACCTATGCCCTTGCGCCAGAAGGACCGCGAACCGACGACTACGGTTTCGAATTCGACGCAATGCACAAAAAGGACCGGAGCCATGGCGGTCGGGATACTTGATAGCGGATTAGGAGGGCTCACCGTCTACAAAGCGGTGGCCGAACGCCTGCCAAATCTTCCGGTTGTTTACTACGGTGACAACGCCCACACGCCCTATGGTACGCGGGACGCCGAGGACATCTTTAACCTTACCACCGCTGGCACCCAGCGTCTCTTTGACGCCGGATGCGATCTGGTCATTCTCGCCTGCAATACCGCTTCGGCTGCCGCGCTCAGACGGATGCAGGACAGCTGGGTTCCCGAAGGGAAACGCGTTCTCGGGGTGTTCGTACCGCTCATCGAGGCGCTGACCGAACGGCAATGGGGCGACAATACGCCACCGCGCGAAGTGGCTGTGAAACACGTGGCGCTCTTCGCAACACCCGCCACTGTTTCCAGCCGTGCCTTTCAGCGTGAACTTGCGTTTCGCGCGATCGGCGTTGACGTAGAGGCGCAAGCTTGCGGTGGGGTTGTCGACGCCATTGAAGACGGCGACATGATCCTCGCCGAAGCCCTTGTGCGTAGCCACGTAGACGCAATGAAACGCAAAATGCCGAAACCCGATGCGGCCATTCTGGGCTGCACCCATTACCCGATTGTCGAAGACATCTTCAAAAATGCTCTGGGTCCGGACGTCAAAGTCTACAGCCAGGCCAGTCTAGTGGCAGAGAGTCTCGCGGACTACCTTGAACGGCGCCCCGAAATGATCGGCCCCGGCAAGGTATCGATGTTTTTGACGACAGGCGATCCCCAGCGTGTCAGCGATCAAGCCACGCGTTTCTTGCGACGACGAACCGATTTCCACGCCGCCTGATTGCAGCACAGGCACCTCCGGTCTACATCGATCCTACAGTTTTCAAGGAGCAGGAAAATGCCCCACAACATCGCCATTCTGGGCGCCAGCGGATACACAGGCGCGGAACTCGTCCGGCTGATCGCCACACATCCGAGTTTTCGGATCAAAGCGCTCTCGGGGGACCGCAAAGCCGGGCAGCCCATGTCCTCTGTCTATCCGCATCTGCGCCACATGGACCTGCCGGATCTTTGCCGGATCGAAGACATCGACTTCTCTGACATTGATCTTGCGTTTTGTGCGCTGCCCCATGCGACCTCGCAAGCAGTGATCTCAAGCCTCCCGCGCGATTTGAAAATCGTCGACCTTTCCGCAGATTTCCGCTTGCGCGATGCCGAGACCTATGAGAAATGGTATGGCAAGCCGCACGCAGCGCCAGAGTTGCAAAAAGAAGCGGTTTACGGTCTGACCGAGTTCTACCGAGATGAGATTGCCTCGGCGCGCCTTGTCGCTGGCACGGGATGCAACGCGGCGACCGGACAATTTGCGCTGCGCCCGTAGATTGCTGCCGGTGTCATTGATCTTGATGACATCATCATGGATCTCAAAGCCGCAAGCTCGGGCGCGGGTCGGTCATTGAAAGAACACCTGTTGGCATCCGAGATGTCCGAAAACGTGAAAGGGTATTCGGTCGGCGGGACGCATCGCCATCTTGGTGAATTTGATCAGGAGTTTTCGCTCTTGGCAGGTCGCGATGTCCGGGTACAACTTACCCCGCATCTTATCCCGGCAACACGAGGTATTGTGTTGACCTGTTACCTGAAGGGTGATGCAGAATCTGCATATGAGACTTTGACACAAGCCTATGATAAAGAGCGCTTTATTCAAGTCTTACCATTTGGCGAAATTCCCCAGATGAAGGACGTGCGAGCGTCGAATTTCTGTCATATAGGCGTCGCCTCAGACCGTGTGCCGGGACGTGTGACTGTTGTCGCGACGTTGGACAACCTGACCAAAGGCTCGTCGGGGCAAGCGATACAAAACGCGAATTTGATGCTGGGTGAAGCTGAGGCGACTGGTCTCATGGCGGCCCCTGTTTATCCATGATCTAATTGCGCTACGGGCGGTGCCCGTATCGCGGTGGCGAGGGGCTTTGCCCCTCGCGCTCCCCAGAGTATTTTTGCCAAGAAGAAGAGATTATGAAGGGTCTAAAAAAGCAACGGCGCGTGCAGATAATCGTTTTGGCGTTCCTCGCAATGGTGGCGTCTTTTTCGGCATTTTACATCGCGGCACCCGATGCGCTTCAGTTTTTTCGCGCACCTTCCGAAGTGGCCGAGACACCTCCGCCGCCAACAGAGATTTTCCGGATCGGTGGGCTTGTGGCCGAAGGAACTCTGGTGCGCGGGCAGGGTGAAACGATCACCTTTGCAATCACAGACGGAGGCGCGACCATCCCTGTTTCCTACACCGGCGTCTTACCTGATTTGTTTGGCGAAGGTGAAGGCATGGTTGGAACCGGGCGCTATATCGACGGGGTGTTTCAGGCTTCTGAAATTCTTGCCCGCCATGACGAAACCTACATGCCGTCCGAAGTTATTGATGCGTTAAAAGCGCAAGGTATCTACCAGGATCCGAACGGTTAGTTTCTGACCCGTTAAGCCTTTTCCCGGACCGTCTGGCGCAGATGCATCAGCCAGCGGGTCCGACAAAAACATGCCGACAATCACCTCAATTGCAGACGCAATACTGACCCGTGAAGGGGGGTATGTTGACGACCCTTCCGATCCTGGCGGTGCCACAAATTTCGGCATCACGATCCATACGATGCGGCGCCTTGGACTTGATCTGAACGATGACGGACGGATCAGCAACGATGATGTAAAGGTGTTGGGTCGCGATCAGGCCCGCGGCATTTTTATCAATCACTACTTTACCGCGGCCCGCATTAACTGGTTGCCGGACCCGCTTCAGCCAAGTGTCTTTGACATGAACGTCAATGCCGGCGCTTTTTCAATCCGACTGTTGCAACGACTTGTCTCGCAAATGGGGTTTGCCGCGCACGATGATGGCAGGATCGGTCCCGTCACGCGCGAACGCGTGGCAGCCGCCTTTTCCGCCGCTCCGCATCATTTGGTTGACGCTTATGGGATCGCGCGGCGCAATTATTACTACCAACTTGCCGACCGCCGCGCCGCAAGCCGCAAGTATGCCCGGCGCCGCGATGGCGGCAAAGGTGGATGGATCGTGCGTGCCGAAGAATTCATCGCCCCACGCTATCATCTTACCGACAACGAACATCGTGAAAGGGTCGCAAAATGGGGCTGATTGGACATGTCTTGAGTGTCATTTTTGGGGGTGGTCGCAATGTCGTGCGAGACACTGTCGAAGTTTTTCGTCCGAACGCCGAAGCAGATGCGCTGCGAGATGCCACGCGATATGGTGCGTCGCTCGCGCAGTTTGCGTCCGAGTTCGCCCGCCCCAATCGAGGACCGTTTGATCGCCTTGTCGACGGATTGAACCGGTTGCCGCGCCCGTTTCTGGCGCTTGGGACACTTGGGCTCTTCGTTGCGGCCATGGTTGACCCGATCTGGTTTTCTCAACGTATGCAAGGGGTTGCGCTGGTGCCCGAACCTTTATGGTGGTTGATGGGGGCCATCGTGTCATTCTATTTCGGTGCGCGTCACCAGACCAAGTCACAAGCGTTTCAAACCGACCTCGCGGCGACAATGGCGCGCGTCCCCGAGGTGGCGGCAAACATCGATAGGCTGGCACATCTTGCCAGGCCCAACGATGAAGACGCCCCTAACACAGCGGGGATGCCGTCGGCGGAAGATACGTCCGATCCCAACGCCGCTCTCGCAGAGTGGAGAGCGCAACATGCCAAATAATCAGGTGTTCTCATTGGTGGCCGAACATGGCCCCTGGGTCGTGTTGGTGTTCTTTTTGCTGTGGCGGGACGTGCAAAAGGAACAAGCCACCCGCGCGGTGCTTGATAAGAACGCGCATGTCCTGACTGAAATCGCGACGGTTATCCGGGAAAGGATGCCGCGGTCATGAATGCAAAATTGAAAGCCGTTCGGTGCTGGCTGCGTTTTTGGTTTTTAGGGCGTGAACTCTCTGTGTCGATGACCAAAAACGAGACCGCACGGGCGAACCTTGATCGCGCCATTCGTGACAGTCTGCAAAGATGAATGCTCTTGCGTCCGCAGTTCCACCCGATCCCACAGGTATCGTATTTTGCCTCTTGGCGGCCTGTGTCACCCTAATTTCACTCGCACAGGTGGCACATGCGCGGCGGGTTTGGCCGCATGCCGCAAACCTTCGCGCGCTCGGTGGGCTATGCACGATTGGCTGGGGCCTTGCGGCGTGGCAGTTAAATCTCAACGGGGCAGGTCATGATTTCGAAGGAATTCCCCTGACCGTTTCGTTGGCCCTGAGCGTTCTCGCCCTGCACCTCTTGGCCGGTCGCGGTACCTCAAACCCTGCTCCAGCCGAAAGCAGCGTTTTTCTGGGTGGGCTGTTGCTCTTGCCGCTCGGGGCGCATCTCCTGATCTGAGCCCTCCAGTCAAATCTGCTCTCAGACCTTTCGTCGATTCCTTCACACATTTGTTATTGTCCCCGCGACTAAGCGTCCCGTGCCCTTGGCGTCGCCACTTGGGCGCTCTAATGTCTTCTCATGTTTATAGAACTTGGCCATTTCACACTGATTCTTGCGCTCCTTGTGGCCGTCGTTCAGACGGTGATGCCCCTTGTGGGTGCGCATAAAGGATGGCGCGGTTGGATGGCGGTCGCGGAACCCGCCGCAATGATGCAGTTCTTCCTGCTTGGGTTTTCGTTTGCGGCGCTCACTTACGCCTTTGTGACCTCTGACTTCTCCGTCAGATTGGTCACCGCAAACAGCCACACAGCCAAGCCGATGCTTTACAAAATCACCGGCGTTTGGGGCAATCATGAAGGCTCGATGCTGCTGTGGTGCGTGATCCTTGCCTTCTTCGGAGCGCTTGCTGCTTGGTTTGGCACTAACCTGCCTGATCGACTGCGCGCGCGTGTGCTTGGTGTGCAAGCCTCTGTCGGTGTTGCGTTTTTGACGTTCCTCATTTTCACGTCAAACCCGTTTTTGCGCCTCGAATTCCCGCCTTTGAACGGCCAGGACCTGAACCCGTTGCTGCAAGACCCCGGTCTCGCGTTTCATCCACCGTTTCTCTACATTGGCTATGTTGGCCTTTCGATGAGCTTCTCTTTCGCCGTCGCGGCCCTGATTGAAGGCCGCGTGGATGCGGCTTGGGGCCGTTGGGTGCGACCCTGGACATTGCTGGCCTGGCTCAACCTCACCATTGGAATCGCACTCGGGTCCTGGTGGGCCTACTACGAGCTTGGCTGGGGCGGTTTCTGGTTCTGGGATCCGGTCGAAAACGCTTCATTCATGCCATGGCTCATTGCGGCTGCGCTTCTCCATTCGGCCATTGTGGTTGAAAAGCGAGAGGCCCTCAAAAGCTGGACCATCCTGCTTGCGATTCTCGCCTTTGGCTTCTCGCTGATCGGCGCCTTTATTGTGCGCTCCGGCGTGCTCACGTCGGTCCATGCCTTTGCCAATGATCCCGAGCGTGGTGTCTACCTATTGCTGATCACAGCGATCTTCATGGGCGGCGCTCTGACACTTTATGCCGCGCGCGCAGGGCAATTGCAGGCCAAAGGCGTTTTCAGCCTCGTGAGCCGTGAAAGCGCGCTTGTCGCGAACAATGTCCTTCTTGCCGTGGCCACCTTCGTGGTCTTCCTTGGCACCATCTGGCCGTTGGTGGCTGAACTCCTTTGGGACCGCAAGCTCTCGGTCGGCCCACCGTTTTTTGACGCCGCCTTCACACCTTTCATGATGGCATTGGCGGTTATCTTGCCCGTCGGTTCCATGTTGCCGTGGAAACGCGCCAAAATCGCCAACACCATGCGGCCGCTTTGGATCGTTCTTGTGCTGACCTTCGCCGTTGCCGCGATGGTCTGGGTGGTACAGACCGAACGCTCTCTCATTGCGCCAATTGGCGCGGGCTTGGGGACGTGGCTTGTTTTTGGTGCTGCGGTCGACTTGTGGCAACGCACCGGGCGTGGCAGCACCCGATACAGGCTTGGACGTGTCCTGCGCTTACCACGCGCCGACATGGGACGCGTCACGGCCCATGCAGGCCTCGGCATCACCTTCATTGGCATCGCCGCAATGACGGCATGGCAGATCGAGGATATCCGCGTCGCGACCCCCGGCGAGAGTTTCCGCGTGGGCGCATATGACGTCACCCTCGTGGACGTTCAGCAAGTCGAAGGCCCGAACTACATCTCGACCATGGCCGAAATGCAGATTGATCGAAACGGGCGCGACGTGGCGACGCTTTTCCCCGAAAAACGCATTTACCCGGTCGCCAATATGCCAACGACAGAGGCCGCCATCGACAACGGCGTGTTCCGCGACCTCTACCTTGTCATCGGAGACCCGCAGGGGAACGGCGGGTGGTCTGTACGTACTTTTGTCAAACCTTTTGCCAACTGGATTTGGGCGGGTGCCATCATCATGTCTCTTGGCGGCCTCTTGTCTCTGACCGATCGTCGCTTCCGCGTCGCCGCAGGCGCTCGCAAGACGCCCAAAGCCACTGGCGGGGTACCTGCCGAATGATCCGCGCTTTTCTTCTGGCGTTGGCGCTTGGCATTACGACGCCGGCGATGGCTGTGCAGGTCGACGAAATCCTCGCCGATCCCATCATGGAAGAGCGCGCTCGCGACCTTTCCAAAAATCTGCGCTGTCTCGTGTGTCGTAACGAAAACATCGACGAAAGCAACGCCGAACTCGCCCGAGATCTGCGCCTTCTGGTGCGCGAACGCCTCGTTGCGGGCGACACAAACGCCGAGGTCATCAATTTCATTGTTGCGCGTTATGGAGAATACGTTCTGTTGACGCCGCGTGCCACTGGCTCGACCCTGATTTTGTGGATCGCAGGCCCGGCCATGCTTCTCGCCGCGCTTGGCGTTGCGGGCCTATATATCCGCCGCAGGCGTCCGGTCGCGGGGCCTGCCACACTGTCGGACGATGAAAAAAACCGCATCAATCAGCTTATGGACAACTGACGCGGCGTTTGGGCTTTTCCGAACCGCTCGGTTCACTTATGTGAAGGCGAAGCGTTCGAAAGGGATTCCCATGGACTATCAGACAATTCGCGTCACCGAGAAAGACGGCTATGGCACTATCATGCTGAACCGTCCTGATGTGAAAAACGCTCTTAACACCCAGATGCGCGCGGAAATCCTTCATGCAGTCAAGGCACTTGGACTGACACAGCGCGCGCTTGTCATCACCGGGGCGGGAGATGCGTTTTGCTCGGGTCAGGATCTTGGAGACCGCGCAACCGTCGCCAACACCGACCTCGAACGGACGCTTCGGGACGAGTATATGCCGATGATCCGCGCCATCGTGGATTGTCCACTCCCTGTCATTGCAGCCGTCAACGGCGCAGCCGCAGGGGCAGGGACGTCGCTCGCGCTGGCCGCAGATGTTGTCATCGCCACCGAAAGCGCGGTCTTTCTGCAGGCTTTCGCACGTATTGGCCTGATCCCCGATGCTGGGGTCACGCACTTCCTGCCTCAACAAATCGGCATGGCGCGCGCCATGGGGGCCGCGCTTTTTGCCGAACCCGTCACTGCGCGCGAGGCGGCTGATTGGGGAATGATTTGGGAAGCAGTGCCGGATGCATCTTTTGAGGCCAGATGGCGTGAACGCGTCTCAAAGCTTGCCTCTGGCCCCACAAACTCCTATGTCGGCATCAAGGAAGCTCTGCGCGCCAGCGCCGGAAATACGCTGGAAGAACAATTGCTTGTCGAGGCGAAGCTTCAAGGGCGATGTGGCAAGACCCGCGATTTCCGCGAGGGAGTCTTGGCATTCCTGGAAAAGCGCCCGGCGCAATTCGAGGGCCGCTAAAACGCTTTGTTTGCCAAGAGTTAACTCAATGGCGCGACAACCCCGGACAAAAGCCTTAACAAATTCTGACGTTTGCGCACGGGCGCACCGACGTAATACCGACGCGTTACCGACGTAATACCGACAAGCTGAATCCGTTGATAATTGTTTGATATCAGGGATATACAGACAACTCTGCGCCGCTCTCAGATAACTCTGACCGCACGCTGCATTAAGTCCAGCTTAATCATTGCGGCACGCGATCCGCAGTAGTCTCGCAACAAACAAGTGCTTTAGACAACGATGCTCGACTGCATCAGCCGCGGGGGCGAACTCTCATCTTTCGCCCTCGCGGAATTTCGTTAGACCGAAGAAGCTCTTAGCGGTCTTCGACGTCTACATAGTCACGCATTGTAGCACCCACATAAAGCTGACGTGGACGACCAATTTTCATCTGTGGATCCGCGATCATTTCTTTCCACTGGCTGATCCAGCCAACAGTCCGCGCAAGTGCAAAGATCGGCGTAAACATCGACGTCGGAAAGCCCATCGCATCAAGAATGATGCCGGAATAGAAATCCACGTTTGGATACAGCTTCTTCTCTTTGAAATACGGATCCTCAATTGCGATCCGCTCAAGCTCCTTGGCCACCTGAAGCGTCGGGTTGTTCTCGACCCCGAGCAATTCAAGCACCTCATCTGCAGATTGCTTCATCACCTTCGCACGCGGATCGAAGTTCTTGTAAACCCGGTGTCCGAACCCCATCAGGCGGAACGGATCATCTTTGTCCTTCGCCCGTGCAATGTATTCCGGGATGCGATCCACGGTGCCGATCTCGCGCAGCATCTCCAGGCAGGCTTGGTTCGCGCCACCATGTGCCGGCCCCCAAAGACAGGCGATACCAGCAGCAATACACGCAAACGGGTTTGCGCCTGACGACGATGCAAGACGAACGGTCGATGTGGATGCGTTTTGTTCATGATCTGCGTGTAGCGTGAAAATCCGGTCCATCGCACGGCTCAGGATCGGGTTCACTTCATATTCTTCTGCGGGCACGGAAAAACACATGCGCAAGAAATTCGACGCATAATCCAGATCATTGCGCGGATAGACAAACGGTTGGCCGATCGAAAACTTATAAGCCCAGGCGGCAATCGTCGGCATCTTCGCGATCAAACGGATCGTCGCAACCTCGCGCTGCCAAGGGTCCGTTATGTCGGTGCTGTCATGATAAAACGCAGACATGGCACCCACGACACCCGTCATAATCGCCATCGGGTGCGCGTCGCGGCGGAACCCGCGATAGAAATACACCATTTGCTCGTGCAGCATTGTGTGCTGCGTTACACGGTGCTCGAAATCCTCAAGCTGAACCGCCGATGGCAATTCGCCGTACAGCAGCAAATACGCGACTTCAAGGAAATGAGATTTTTCAGCCAACTGATCAATCGGATAGCCGCGGTGCAGCAATTCACCGAGATCACCGTCAATAAACGTGATTGTGCTGTCGCACGCGGCGGTTGATGTGAAACCTGGATCATAGGTAAAGACGTCGCCCTGCGCATACAGCTTGCGGATGTCCAAAACATCCGGGCCGGCACTAGGAGAAAGGATCGGCAGCTCAATTTCTTTGTCGTCAAATGTCAGTTTGGCGGTTTTAGCGGTTTCTGCCATGGTCATCCCCGTCATTTCGGTCCGGCGCCGTTTGGGCCGGTCGGTTTGTCCGTCGCGTTTCTGCGCAGGATCTGAAGTTCGGACGGCCCAACAACGGGATCGCCCAAGTTTAACTCGCCGCGTCGCTCAAACGAAGCAGGGTCTCATCGCGGCCAAGAACCAACATCATATCGAACACACTAGGACTGACTGCCCGACCTGCCAACGCCGCACGAAGCGGTCCTGCCAGCTTGCCAAGCTTGAGGTCGTGCGCCTCTGCCAGTGACTGTACGACGCCCTCCAGAGCGTCGCGGTTCCAGCTAGCATTTTGCAGGTGCGGCGTCAATTCCATCAGTATACCACGGGATACCGGATCAAGAGCCTTCAAAGACCGCTCATCTGGCTCGATTGGGCGTTGCATTAGAATAAACGCGGCTTTTTCAAGAAGTTCCGGATAAGTTCGGGCGCGGTCCTTGAGGCAATACATCGCACGTTGCAAATCGTTTGATTGCGTTTCTGTCAGCTCTCGCTGACCCGAAGCCGTCAGGAACCCTTGGATTTCCCCGACGAGTGCAGCATCTTCCATCACCGCGATATGTTGCCCCGACACATTCAAAAGTTTCTTTGTGTCAAACCGGGCAGGCGCTTTGCCGATCCCGTCCAACCCGAACCAGGCAATTGCTTGCTCGGTCGAAAAGAACTCATCGTCTCCGTGGCTCCAGCCAAGTCGCGCAAGATAGTTGCGCATGCCCGCAGCCGGATACCCTTCAGCCTGCCATTCCTCGACACCGACCGCACCGTGTCGTTTGGAAAGCTTCTTGCCGTCTTCGCCGTGAATAAGCGGAATATGCGCCCAAACCGGCACATCCCAGCCCATTGCATTATACACAAGCATCTGACGCGCGGCATTGTTCAAATGGTCGTCGCCCCGGATCACATGGGTGACGCCCATATCATGATCATCAACCACGACTGCAAGCATATACACAGGGGTTCCGTCCGACCTCAGCACGATCATATCGTCCAGCTGATCATTGCCGATGGTGACGTCGCCCTGCACGGCGTCTTCAATAATCGTCACGCCCTCACGGGGTGCCTTCACCCGGATCGCAAACGGCGCATCGGGGTGATCGGCAACGCTCACATCGCGCCATGGCGAGCGGAACATTGTCGAGCGCCCTTCCGACTTTGCGGACTCGCGAAAAGCCGCGATCTCTTCTTGCGTGGAAAAGCATTTATAGGCGGCGCCTGACGTCAGCATTTCGTAAGCGACTTCGGCATGGCGCGCCGCGCCGTCGAATTGGCTAACCGCATCGCCGTCCCAATCAAGACCCAGCCAGCGCAACCCGCGAAATATCGCTTCGGTCGCTGCAGGCGTCGAGCGCGTGCGATCTGTATCTTCGATGCGCAGCAGGAATTGCCCACCGTGATGACGCGCAAATAGCCAGTTGAACAGGGCGGTGCGCGCGCCTCCGATGTGCAGATACCCCGTCGGAGACGGAGCAAAGCGGGTCACGACAGGGCGGTCAGTCATGGCGGCGGCCTTTTGAAGTTAAGCTTTTGGAAACCTTGAACGGCGTAGCGTCGTCGGTGTGTAGTCAACCCAAGTTGGGGAGACAAGGGTGCGCCCAAAGATGATCCTTTGCGACCTGATTGATCGGCAGCGCGGGCATCTCTTTGCATGGGCGCCTGTCATGCTGGGGCTTGGGATAGGGATCTATTTCGCGACAAAAACCGAACCCTCGGCCAGCCATTTCTACGTGATCCTTTCAGCAATACTTCTAATATCCTGTCTTGCAATGCGCTTATCTGCGACACCAAGGATCATCGCTGTTGCCGTACTGTTGATACTTCTCGGGTTTACCCTTGCAGCCTGGCGCGCCCATGGCGTCGCTGCTCCAAAGCTAACCTTTCGATATTATTGGGCTATCGAAGGGCGCATCGTGAACGTCGACAGGTCACAATCAGATGCCGTGCGCCTCACGCTTGATCAGGTCGCTTTATATAATCTAAGCCCTGAAAAAGTGCCAAAAAAAGTACGTGTTTCGCTGCATGGTACCCAAGGCTATTTCAATCCGGCGCCCGGTCAGGTTGTCGCTCTGACCGGGCATCTTTCGCCACCCGGGGGGCCGGTCGAACCCGGAGGTTTCGATTTTCAACGGCAAGCGTGGTTCAAGGAACTGGGGGCCGTGGGGTACACCCGCACGCCCGTTCTGATCTGGGAACCCCACCGCTCTGGCGGCCTCGGGCTTGAGGTAACCCGCGTACGCCTTGCCATTTCCCTGGCAGTTCAAAACGCCTTGCCCGGACGCGCAGGAGCCTTCGCCGCCGCAATAACCACTGGAGATCGCTCGGGAATGAGCGAGGCCACGCTCGACGACTTGCGCGCATCGAACCTCGCCCATCTCCTTGCCATTTCGGGCCTGCATATGGGGCTTTTGACTGCTTTTGTTTTTGCCCTTATCCGATACGGGTTTGCCCTGATCCCGTTCGTCGCATTGCGGTGGCCGACAAAAAAGATTGGGGCGATCGGCGCGCTTTTCGCCGGTGCTGCCTATCTTGCCTTGTCCGGCGGCAATGTCGCGACAGAACGCGCATATGTAATGGTTGCGACGATGCTGCTGGCCGTTCTTGCGGATCGGCGTGCCATCACTCTGCGCGCCGTTGCGCTCGCGGCCCTGATCGTTTTGACCTTGCGCCCAGAAACGCTTCTTGGTCCGGGGTTTCAGATGTCTTTTGCAGCCACAATTGCTCTTGTCGCTGTTTTTGGCTGGATGCGTGACAAGGACTGGTCCACCTCTCGCTGGCCGTGGATTTTCCGTGTTGTCGCCGGCGTCGCGCTATCATCTGGCATCGCCGGACTTGCAACCGCGCCCATTGCGGCGGCGCATTTCAACCAAATTCCGCATTACGGACTGGCCGCGAACATGCTGTCAGTTCCCTTTATGGGGGCGATTATTATCCCGGGCGCCGTCATTGCTGCAATTTTGTGGCCCTTCGGGCTTCACATGGTTGGTCTCAAGCTGATGGAACCCGCAATTTTATGGATTTTAAATGTCGCTGATACCGTGGCTCATTTTCCGGGCGCTCTAAGCCATATGTGGTCGCCTTCGGTCTTTGTTCTACCGATGTTGTGTCTTGGCTGGCTCTGGGTGGTTCTCTGGCAAGGAAGAAGCCGCGCCCTAGGAGCGATTTCCATCATCGCGTCTCTGGTGATTTGGAGCGAAACCCCGCGGCCGGACTTTCTTGTCAGCAACACCGGCAGCCTCGTTGGGCTCATGATGGAAGATGGACGTCACCTCTCAAAACCGCGCGGCGACAGTTTTGCCGCTTTGAACTGGCTGGAAAACGATGGGGATCCTGTCGGGCAATCCGAAGCGTTCGATCGCGCAGCAAATCAAAGCGAAACTCGGTTTCGAATTTACAAAATTGGAACCAAAACGGTTTCACATGCCACCGGAAAAGTCGCGGGACAAAACGCGGTCGCGCAGTGTGATCAAACCGATATTGTCATCGTGAACATCAATATCGCCGGAAATGAGCGCTGCACAGTTTTCGACACTGACGCCCTGCGCAAGACCGGTGCGCTTGCATTTTACAACAAAGATGGCGCGTTAAAGGTCGTAACCGCGCGCGATCGCCAAGGCGCGCGACTATGGTCTCAATAGCTGCGGATCAACCCTACGAGACGCCCCTGAACTTTGACCTGATCATCCCGGAACAGGCGTGTTTCATAGGCCGGGTTCGCGGCTTCAAGCGCGATAGTGCTACCTTGTTGCCGGAACCGTTTCAGCGTCGCCTCTTGATCTTCGACAAGAGCCACAACAATGTCTCCGTTTTCGGCGGTGCTGGTTTCACGAATAACAACGATGTCACCGTCATTAATGCCAACGTCAATCATTGAATCGCCTTTAACTTCAAGGGCGTAGTGATGTCCTTTCCCGGTCAGCATCTGGCCCGGCACCGAGACGTGGTGGCTTATCTCGCTGATGGCCGCGATTGGCACACCGGCAGCAATGCGTCCCATGACTGGCAATTCCATGGCTTGCCCACCAACCGCTATAGCCCCGGATGGAGGTGGGGCATCGGGTCGATCACCATCGATGACCTTGGGAACAAAGCCTTTTGAGGTATCCAGCGCATCAGGTAATTTCACAATTTCAATGGCCCGGGCGCGATGGGCAAGACGACGAATAAACCCGCGCTCTTCCAGTGCTGTGATCAGGCGATGGATGCCGGACTTCGATCGAAGATCAAGAGCTTCCTTCATTTCATCAAATGACGGAGGAACGCCATCACGTTGAACGCGAGTGTGTATAAATTCGAGTAAATCTAACTGCTTACGCGTCAACATTTATGTGAACCTCCTGTAACGGCCGATCTGAGCCGACCCTATGTTCAGATATTGTTCTACATGTGTTCTCGTTTCGTGTCAACAACTAGAGGTCGATGTACTCGACGCTTTCTCCGGCCGATTTCGCTGGATCGGCGGGTGGACGGACGACAAGGGCATTGGCGTCGGAAAGAACACTCAAAAGCGCACTGTCTTGTCTATCTGAAACGGCCACCTGACCACCCGACACTTGCGCACGCATGTAATGTTCGCGCGCACCATTTGCTGCAAGGTTCATGGTGAGCGTGGCGACTTTCCTGATCGCAGGAAGTTTGGGCAGTCCTAGCAAGGACTCGATTAACGGTAACATAAATATACGACCACAAACCATTGCTGAAACTGGATTTCCCGGAAGGCCAAGAAGTACCGACTTCCCCAATCTGCCTGCCATCAACGGCTTACCTGGCCGCATGGCAACCTTGTAAAATGACCGCTCAAGTCCGCGCGAGCTGGCCACACGACCGACCATGTCGTGATCTCCCACGGAGGCGCCGCCGACGGTTACGACCAGATCGGCGTCATCCGTAAGGTCGAAAACTGCCGAAAGTGAGCTTGTCGTGTCGCGACTGATCGGCAGCATGCGGGCTTCGGCACCGACTTCTTCGAGCATTGCGGCGAGACCGAAAGTATTTGAGGCAATGATCTGATCGGCGTTGGGGTGTTCTCCTGGCATCACAAGCTCGTCACCTGTGGCCATCAGGGCAACGATTGGTCGACGGGTAACGGTGACCTCAGAATGGTTCATCGCGGCGATAAGGGCTATGTCACGCGGGGACAATCGTCTGGCGGGGGCAAGAGTGTCGTTTACTTTAAAATCCGCCCCTTCATCTCTGATATAAAGTGATGAATCAGTACTTCGTGAGACTTTAATGACATCGGCATCGCGGGAAATGTCTTCCTGAATTACAACGCGCTTTGCCCCTATTGGGAGTGGTGCTCCGGTGAAAATACGTACGGCTTGGCCTTGAGTGAGTGTGCCGCCGAACCGGTGGCCTGCCGCAGCTTCGCCGATGACTTCGAAAGTGTCGCCCGTTGCGATGCTTTCTGTAGGGATGGCATAGCCGTCCATAACTGAAGCTGCGAACGGTGGTTGATTGCGCCGCGCACTAGTCGGAGCAGCAAGGACGCGGCCAGATGCGTGACGCAATGGCACAATTTCGGTGTCCAAGGGGGTGGCCAGGGCAAAGACCTTGGTCAAGGCCTCGCTCACTGAAATCACGTCGACGCCTCGTACCGCCCTGATTTTCCGCCGTCTTTCAACACAAGGCGGATTGCGCTTATCTCCATTGCCTTATCCACAGCTTTCATCATGTCGTAGATCGTGAGGCAGGCTGTTGAAACAGCGGTCAGTGCTTCCATTTCGACACCAGTTTGACCCGAGGTCTTCACCGTGGCTTGCACAAGGACGCCGGGCAAGTCGGGATCAACCGTCAATTCGACGGCGACTTTGGTGATCGGAAGGGGGTGACACAGCGGGATCAGATCGGCAGTTTTCTTGGCGCCCATGATACCAGCGAGTCTGGCAACAGCCAGAACGTCGCCCTTTTTCGCATTACCTTCTGTAACGATTTCGTAGGCTTCCGTTGACATCTTAACGCAGCCTGACGCGACCGCCACGCGATTGGTGTGTGCCTTCGCAGAGACGTCGACCATATGCGCCTGACCCTGCGGGTCAAAGTGTGTGAGGCCCGACATCAGGCAGCACCGCGCGCGGGCGCGGGATTTGAGAGGATGGTGCGTGTTGCGGCCGTCACGTCGTTCTGCCGCATCAGGCTTTCGCCGATCAGGAATGCGCGGGCGCCAATTCGGGCCATCCGGGCCAAGTCATCAGCGCTAGAAAGACCGCTTTCAGCGACCATCAGGCGATCATCGGGGACGTCTTTTGCAAGGCGCTCCGTGGTACTAAGATCGGTTTCAAAAGTCTTTAGATTGCGGTTGTTGATACCAAGAAGCGGAGAGCGTAATTGTGTCGCGCGCTGGAGTTCTTCGGCGTCGTGAACTTCGACAAGAACATCCATATTCCAATCGTTTACAGCGCAATCTTCAAGCTCTTTTGCCTGTGCATCAGTGACGCTGGCCATGATGATCAGGATGCAGTCAGCCCCCCATGCGCGGGCTTCGGCAATCTGGTAGGTGTCGTACATAAAGTCCTTGCGCAGACAGGGCAATGCGACAGCATCGCGGGCGGCGGTGAGGAAGCCAGGTGCGCCCTGAAAGCTGGGTGTGTCGGTGAGGACTGACAGGCAAGTTGCCCCACCGGCTTCGTAGGCGCGGGCCAGCGTGGGCGGGTCGAAGTCCGCGCGGATCAAGCCTTTGGACGGGCTTGCTTTTTTTATCTCGGCAATAAGGCCGTAGCCGGTTTTGGTGGCTGCAAACAACGCTTTGGCGAAGCCGCGGGTTGGCGAGACGTCGCGCGCGCGCGCAACAACATCTGCAAGCGGACGGGCGGCCTTTGCCTCGGCGATCTCGTCGAGTTTATAGGCTTTAATGCGATCAAGTGCGGTGCTCATGGGAGTGAAATAGCGCGTCCATCAGGCGCTGAAAAGGCATATCGGTATCGCGTCGGTATTACGTCGGTATTGCGTCGGTGCGCCCGTGCGGCGGATTATGCCTTAATTAGGGAGTTTCACCCAATCTATCGGCGGCTCTCCACGGGTCTGCAACCATGCGTTGACGCGAGAATAGGGCCGCGAACCAAAGAAGCCGCGCCGCGCCGACAACGGCGAAGGATGGGCGGTCTCTATGATCAGATGCTTGCCCTCGTGGATTGCAGGGCGAAAGGATTGGGCATGCTTGCCCCACAGAAGGAACGCGCAGTCGTGGCGTGAGACTGCGTTCAGGACGTCGCGGGTCAGGTGAGCCCAGCCAAGTCGCGCATGCGCCCCGGCGTTGCCCGCAGGGACAGACAGGGACGTGTTGAGAAGCAGGACGCCTTGCGCCGCCCAGTGCGTGAGATCTCCGGTCTTGGGGACCGCACCGAGGTCGTCGTCCATTTCGCGAAAGATGTTTCTGAGGGATCGGGGCAGGGCGACGTTGGACGTGACGGAAAAGGCGAGGCCATTCGCGTGGCCCGGTGTTGGATAGGGATCCTGTCCCAATATGACGACACGGGTGTCTTTTGGTTGCAGCTGCTCCAAGGCCACGAACCGTTTTTCCTCGGAAGGGAGGATCGTACGGGTTTCGGCGGCGAGATGTCTTTGAATGCCCGGCCAATGGTCGCCAAAGAACGGCAAGCTGGCCCATTGGCCAAGGCGGGTGAGATCATATGCCATCTATGGATCGCTACCGCGTCACGGGGGGCTTGGGCAAGAGGCTGCGCGAACTTGGTTCGTGTCAGGACTGGCGACGCGCGCCATCCCAACGCCGCAGCATCCAGTACCATTGTTCGGGGTGCGCAAGGATACGGGCGGACAGGCTATCATTAAAAGCGCGGGTCATGGTGAGGCTGTCGGTGTGCGGTATCGGGGCCTCGAAAATCACCTCATATGCGTTTCCGCCTTCGGTTCGGATACCATAGGCGGGGATCATTGGAAGATCGTATTTGAGGGCAAGCTGTGCGGCGGACAGAGATGTGAGGGCGTTATGACCAAGGAACGGGATGTCTACGCCCTCGGCGTATTTTTCATCCATGAGGATCGACATAATTCCCCCATCGCGCAGGTGCCGTACAAGGGCTTTGGTCCCGACGCGCCCGGTGGCCAGAATTGGGGTTCCGCCAGCTTCGATTCCTGTCCGGATACGGCGTTCGTAGTGGCGATTTTTATGGGGGCGATAGACCGCGCCGCTTTCCATTCCGTGCATTTTAATAACGGCGCGCACGGCTTCCCATTGCCCGAAATGACCCGATACGATGATCGCGCCCTTTCCTTTTTCCTGTGCTTCTTTGAGGGCGGCGAGGCCGGGGCCAGAAGATCGGAATTTATGGTGTTGCGTTTGAAATTCGGCGTCGTGGTAGATTTCAAACAGGGTGCGGCCCATGTTCCGCCCCATGTCCTGGCCAAGCCGCATCCGGGCTTTGCGCGGCATATCTGGAAACACGCGTTTTGCGTCGCGATCAAAGCGACGTGTAGCGGGCGGGAACCAGCGCATAACCGCTGCGAATGTGCTGCCTAAAGCGCGCGCACGCAAATCAAAGGCGCGCCAACGAAACATCGTCAGAGCCGACCACAAAGGGAAGTATCTGGCGTGATGTAAAACTGATTTCACTGTCGTGGAAAGCATGGCGCTGTATGATCGGCTTTTGCGGCAATACCAATAAAAAACGCACAAGCGTCCGTTCTGAAGGGAGCGACCTGCGTCTGCATGGTAACGTCAGCCGCCTTGGGTCACTTTCGCAAGGCCTTCGATTTTCGCACGCGCCGCTCCGCTGTCGATAGATTGTGTCGCCATATCAACACCCTCTGGTAAGCTGTGTGCGGCTCCGGCGATGACGAGGGCCGCCGCTGCGTTTAGAAGGACCGCGTCACGGTAGGCGGAGGTTTCGCCTGCGAGCAAGGCCTGGAACGCCTGCGCGTTCTCTTCTGGTGTGCCGCCGACGATGGCCTCGAATGGGTGGACGGGCAGGTGCGCGTCTTCGGGGTGGATGCTCATTTCGGTGATCGTGTTGTCTTTGAGGGCGACGACAGCGGTTGGGCCTGTGATGGTGATCTCGTCGGTGCCGTCTGAGCCGTGTACGAGCCATGCAGCCTCAGAGCCAAGGGCCTGGAGTGTTTCGGCCATCGGGCGCAGCATTGCCTCGGAAAACGCACCGGTCAGCTGTCGTTTTGCGCCTGCGGGGTTCGTCAGGGGGCCGAGGATATTAAAGATCGTGCGTGTGCCAAGTTCAGCGCGCGTCGGCATGACGTGGGCGATTGCGGGGTGGTGCATCGGGGCCATCATAAAGCCGATGCCGACCTCGTTTATCGCACGTTCCACGACGTCCGGGCCGACCATGACGTTGATGCCCATCTGTGTGAGGGCGTCCGCCGCACCGGATTTTGAGGACAGGTTGCGGTTGCCGTGCTTGGCGACGGTCACGCCTGCGCCTGCGACGACAAAGGCCGTGGCGGTCGAGATGTTCAGCGTGCCTTTGCCATCGCCG
>JARFRG010000121.1 GCA_029287375.1 Boseongicola sp.
ACCGCCGCCGGATGCCAACTCGTCGCTGCCTGCGACCTTGCCGTCGCCTCCGACGACACGCGGTTCGCGACTTCGGGCGTCAACATCGGCCTGTTCTGTTCGACCCCGATGGTCGCCCTCAGCCGCAACGTGCCGC
This sequence comes from Boseongicola sp., assembly GCA_029287375.1. GTDB lineage: Bacteria > Pseudomonadota > Alphaproteobacteria > Rhodobacterales > Rhodobacteraceae > Boseongicola. The sequence goes on from JARFRG010000121.1 coordinate 137, forward strand.
GCAAACAAGCGATGGAAATGTTGCTTCTGGGCGAATTCCTCCCCGCCGCGCGCGTCGCCGAATTCGGCCTGATCAACCGCTGCGTCCCCCGCGACGCACTGGAAACCACCACAATGGACATCGCCCGCGTCATCGCCGACAAACCCGCCGCCGCCATAAAGATCGGCAAACGCGCATTCTATGAACAAGCCGAAATGCCGCTGGAAGCCGCCTACGCCTTCGCCGGGCGTGTCATGGCCGAGAATATGATGGCCCGCGACGCCGAAGCCGGCATCGGAGCCTTCACCCGCAAAGAACCCATGCCCGACTGGACGGGCAAATGATCTTCGACGGCCCCGAACTGCAAAAGTGCGCGGCCAATTACACCGCACTTTCGCCGGTATCCGTCCTCAAACGCGTCGAACGCGTCCACCCCGAACTGCCCGCACAAATCCACGGCCAAATCCGCCGCAACTGGAAAGAAGTCGCAGACCGCTGCAAACGCCTCGCCTCCGCCCTGCAAAAGCGCGGCATCGGCAAAGGTGACACCGTTGCCCTTATCGCCCCGAACATCCCCGAAGCCCTCGAATGCGCCCTCGCCCTGCCGATGATCGGCGCGGTTCTCAATGCCAACAACGTCCGCCTCGACGCAGGCACCATCGCCTATATCCTTAACCACGGCGAAGCCGAAGTACTCCTCGTCGACACTGAATTTTCCGCCATGGCCGCCGAGGCCGTCCGCCAAGCCGGGCGCGACCTGCTGATCATCGACATCGAAGACCCGGAAGGCCCCGGCGGCGCACGCATCGGCGCCCTGACATACGACGACCTCCTTGCCGAGGGCGACCCAAACGTCCCCTACACTCTTCCCGACGACGAATGGGACGCGTTGGCGCTGAACTACACCTCCGGCACCACCGGTCCCCCAAAAGGCGTCGTCTATTCCCACCGCGGCGCCTGGACCAATGCCGTCAACAACACTGTCACATGGGAAATGCCGCACTTCCCGGTCTACCTCTGGACCCTGCCGCTCTTTCACTGCAACGGATGGTGCTTTCCTTGGACCATCACCATGCTGGCGGGAACCCACGTCTTCCTGCGTGCTCCCCGCGCCGATGCGATCTACGACGCTTTCGCCGACCACGGCGTGACGCACCTGTGCGGCGCACCGATCATCATGTCGATGATCTCCGGCGCCGCCCCCGAAATCCGCCGCGACTTCCCGCAGGAAATCAAAATGATGACCGCCGCCGCCCCGCCGCCGGCGTCGGTCATCGCAGGCATGGAGGCGATGGGCATCTCGATCACCCACGTCTACGGCCTCACCGAAGTCTACGGCCCCGCCGTGGTCTGCGCCAAAAAACCCGGCTGGCAAACCCTGCCGCCCGACGATCAGGCCCGCCTGAACGCCCGACAGGGCGTGGCGTACGAACTGGAAGAAGACGTGCTCGTCCTCGCCCCCGAGACCGGCCAGCCGGTCCCATGGGACGGAGAAACCCTCGGAGAGATCGTCTTTCGCGGCAACATCGTCATGAAAGGCTACTTCAAACAGCCCGAGGAAACCGCAAAAGCCTTCAAAGACGGCTGGTTCTGGTCCGGCGACATTGCCGTTCAACACCCCGACGGCTACGTCGAAATTCGCGACCGCGCCAAGGACATCATCATCTCGGGCGGCGAAAACATCTCATCCATCGAAGTCGAAAAGGCGCTCTACGCACACCCCGACGTCAGCCTTGTCGCCGTGGTCGCAATGCCGGATGAGAAATGGGGAGAAGTGCCTTGCGCCTTTGTGGAGCTTGCTGCCGGAGCAACAGCTACCGAAGACGACTTACTTGCCCACGCAAAATCGACACTCGCCGGCTTCCAAAGGCCCAAAAAAGTAGTCTTCAGTGAGTTGCCAAAAACGACCACCGGCAAGATCCGGAAGAACGAACTGCGAGACCTTTTCCGAAAGCCGCGATAACCGTTTGGTCGCACACTGATGGAATTTCTCCCATAAGGAACGACATAAATTCGGGTATCAGGCTCGACATTGAGCACTCGGCAGACGTTCGAAGCAACTCACAACAGGGTCCGCCACGCAGCACGAAGCAGTCATTCACTGCGGTTGCATCAATGTCTGCTTTTTGTCTCGCGCAATGTTTCTAGCGGTGTCGAATGCGTTCCAAAGCGACCTTCGCCTCGTCAACGATGTCACGCACAATATCGCGAGCGGGTTGGACTTCTTTAACCATTGAGACACCTTGCCCAGCCCACATTGAGACAGCCTCGACATTTCCCGTCAGGTCAGCAGATGGTGATTTACTTTGATAACGCAGGACATCACCACCTGTTGCGGACGACGCTATGACATCACCTTCCCCGGGTCTTTGCCCAAAGTCTGGTTTGCCGGCATCCTCCCACATTTGCGAGGTGCTATTTTTCAGAGCCCTGTGCGGCGCATTGGGCCAACCAATATCGAACAAGTTGTCAAAATGGGCTGTGTCATTCTCTGACGACGCCAAGAGGCGCGTTAAATAATCCGGATGTACATTTGCCTCAGACGCCGCAAGAAATCTGGTTCCGACCCATACGGCAGAGGCACCCAAAGACAGCGCAGCGGCCAGTCCACGCCCGTCTGCAATTCCTCCGGCTGCCACGACCGGAACATCGCCAACCGCGTCAACGATGGCTGGTATCAGCGCCATGCTCCCGACTGTTCCGCGGACATGCCCCCCAGCCTCCCAGCCCTGTGCGCAAATCGCGTCTGCGCCAAGGTCCGCAGCGACCTTTGCATCGGCCGCATCGCCTGCACTGTAAATGACTTTTGCGCCACCTGATTGGGCGTGCGCCAGAAATTCCCCGGGCGCTTTCCAAAAAAGCGAAATGCCGTCGACGCCCTCCTCCAGACACGCATCGAGATGCTCCATGCTCGGGAATTCCATGTTCAGGTTCACCCCGAAGGGTTTGTCGGTCAGTTGCTTTATGGTGCGCACGGATTTTCGAAGTTCATCCACACTGACGTGCCAAAGTGCGGCCAATCCAAGCCCGCCTGCATTGCTGACCGCCGCGACCAAGTCATCAGAGACAACCCCGGCCATGGGAGCCAAAACGACTGGGTACTCAATGCCAAAACTCTTGCAGAAGTCTGTTCGCATAGCACTATCCCTTAGGGCGCAAAGCGTGTGCGTGGAAACCTTGCATATTGGCGACAGAGAACAAAGAGGAAGTTGGAGCGCACCTGCCTAGCTGAAATAAGTCGCATTAATCCGGCAGCAACTGGTCGGCGTAACCAAAAAGCGCCGGCTGCCCACCCGTGTGCCAAAACAAAACCCGTTTCCCACTGCGCTCGTTTTCTTGTGCTTTTGCAATCAGGTCCGCCATAACCTTGCCTGTGTAAACGGGGTCCAGAAACAGCCCTTCCGCACGGGCGGTTCGGACGATTGCGCCGCGGGTGAGAGTGGTCAATTGGCCGTATCCGGGTCCAAGTGTCGCGTCCGTCAAGTATACGTCTTTTGGTGCGACAACCTGGTCATCCACGCCCAACAGAGCAGCTGTCGCCGCCACACGTTGTAGAACACGCGCGCTCTGTTGCGTCGCATTCCGACGGACACAGACTCCGCGCACCACAGTCTTGTCGCCCAACAAGCGAAGTCCCAGCAAAAGGCCCGCATGTGTCAACGCACTGCCAGAGGCGACCACGATTTCATCTATTCCGCCAACTGCGTGGATTTGTGGCAATACTTCTATCGCCGCGCGGACGTATCCCAAGGCACCCAAGGGTGCACTGTTGGCCCCAAGAGGAATAACGTAGGGTCTATGACCGTCTTCGCGCAGCTTATCGGCAATCCGCTCGATTTCGGCGTCAGCACCGGCCTCATCTTCGCCTTCAGGGTAGGAATGAAGCGTGGCACCAAGCAATCTGTCCAAAAGCACATTTCCATTTGTGCGGTGCAAAGCGGAGATATCTGGAACGCGTTCCTCAAGCTGAATGTGGCACTCCATCCCAAGACGGCGCCCCATTGCAGCAGCGGTGCGCACAAAGTTTGACTGCACCGCCCCCGTGATAAGCAGGAGGTTGGCATTAACGGCTTGCGCAGCCCCCAAATAGTACTCCAGTTGCCGAACCTTGTTTCCGCCAAATGCTATGCCTGTGCAGTCATCGCGCTTCACAAAAAGTGACAGTCCAAGTTCTCGTCCAAGATTTGGCATGGACTCCAGTGGCGTGGGCAGATGCCCGATTTCCGCACGAGGAAATCGCTCAAGGGTGGCACCAAGAAGTTTGCTATCTCTCATTTTCGATCCGTGACTCAAGAATGCTCGCGTGAAAGTATTTTTCATCTCCGCCTAGAAAGTGACAATACGCTCTGGATTGGCTCTCGGTGGTCCCGACTTCTCATATACGGCTTGTGGGAAACTTGGAATATGCCAGCCTTACGGCTCCAATCGGACATTTGCACTAACCGCACGAATGTCCGACTTCACGCGCGCCGCGAACCAGGCAATCAGTAGATGCACGTCCGGTAAAGGACGTTCGCCCCAACACACAAAAGCGCTTCAGGTTAGCCCTCCGGGCGCCAGGTCTCCTGTTGAGCCTTCCTCGACCATCGCCTTCCGCCGCAGTGGACTTTTCGCCGTGACCGGTCAAGATTGCCAAGGCGAGCACCGCGCCGTCGAAAGCCAAAAGAGCGCGCATCCACCAAATCGAGAGGCGGCGCTGGTTCGGTTGGTCCTCGGGAAAGACCCTAAAGTCTATCGCCCACCAAAGTCGGACATTACTTTTTCAGCAATAATTTCCGCCGTAGCCGCCGATAATGTCCAGCCAAGATGGCCATGCCCGGTGTTGTAATAGACACCGGCACGTTTGCCGCTCTTCACGATTGGCACCATATTTGGCATCATCGGACGCAGTCCCGCCCATGGCACTGCATGCTCGGTGACGACATCGGGGAAGAAGTTCTCCACCCATTTGACCAGCGGTCGCACGCGATCATCGCGAATATCCCAGTTAAAGCCGTTGAATTCAGCCGTCCCGGCAACCCGAAAACGGTCCTTGCCAAGCCTGCTCGTCACCACTTTGGCTTCGTCGTCCAACAGGCTCATCCAAGGCGCGGCGGCCTGGCTCGCCTCATCTTCCAGTTTCACGGTTATTGAGTAACCTTTGACTGGATAAACATTGATGCGATCACCCAGGATTTTCCCGAACTTCCGGCTTCCAACTCCGGCACAGACGACCAAAGCGCCAAACTCAGCGTCGTTCTTGTTCCCCTTACCATCCGTCCAGGTCACGACATGCGCATCACCTTTTTGCGTGATCGCCGTCACATCCGCATTGAACTGGAAGGATACGCCTTTCTTGCGGCAGGCCTCTGAAAGTCCGCGGCTATAAAGATGGATGTCGCCCGTCGCATCAGACGCCGTGTAATATCCACCATAAAAGTCGCCCTTAATCGCCGGTTCAAGCGTCTTGATGTCATCGGAAGTCACTGCTTCGCGTGTAAGCCCGCCTTCGGCCAGAAGCACGTTCACTTCAGTTGCGTGGTCATATTCTTTCTTGGTGTTGTAGATGTGAAGGATACCGCGCTCTTCGATATCAAACGCAAATCCTTCTTTTGCAGCTGTTGCTTTCAATTGCTCTCGGGCCGCAATAGCAAGGCGCACTGTGTCAATTGTGTTTTGACGGTAGTGAGGAATATTGGCGACAAACTCTGCCATCCATGAGTATTTATGCCAGCTTGGCTTGGGATTAACGAGCAAAGGTGCGCCGCGCTCGAACATCCACTTCATGCCTTTGAACACCGTCGACCAACGGTTCCAGACTTCTGCGTTTGACGCCGACAATTGCCCGCCATTCGCAAAAGAAGTGTCCATCGCAGCATAGCGGTTTTGATCAAACACAGTGACGTCGAAGCCCCGGTTCATCAGTGAATAAGCGGTGGTCACACCGGTGACGCCGGCGCCTATGATAGCAATTTTTCTCATCAGGGTTCCCCCGGAAAGAGTTAGATCTGATGCGGTCGACCCGCACCGGCGATCCCCTCTGTCTATGAACCTGAGAGTTTACGCAAAAGGCACGCCTTTGCTTTCTCCGTCGGTGGGCCCATTCGGTCGGGCCGCTTTCCAGATTGTCAGTCTATGGTGCAGTTCATTTGCCTGAGAGTTTCCGGGGGGTTGCTCCTTCGGCGCCGATTATAAACCGATCTCTCCTGCACAAGACCTTCGCGACGTCGATCCCTTAGGATTTTTCGCGATTCGCATCAAGAGAAATCGTTGGGTTGGCCAACGCTTGCGTTCGA
>JARFRG010000226.1 GCA_029287375.1 Boseongicola sp.
TCTGCAGCACCTCGAGACCGTGTTGGCCGTCTTCGGCAAGATGCAGATCAAAGCCATCGCCCTTAAGGGCAAGGGTTATCATGTCACGCATCGTGCGACTGTCATCGACGGCAAGTACCGAAATGGTCATGACGTTTTTCCTGTCGTCACTGCATTTGCTGTGGTTCCGAATTCAAGGAAGGCTTTGTCGGTTTCGGGCGTAATATTGGACATGGATAAGCTGTGCCCGGCCGCGGTCCAGTGATGGCCAGCGTTCAGGAGCACCTGAAGGCACCGCGCGCCAAGCATTGTGACCTGTCCAAAATCGAGACACAGGTCACGGCCTTGATGCGCCGAGATTAATGCCAGAACGTCAGGTGCTGCCGCCGTATCGAGCCGTGCGGGTAAAGTGAGGTCTGCTGCGGTCGAGTTATCTGGGTGCGCGTCGCCGTCCGTCATCAAGATCGTTCCTTTGTCCGGTCTGACAAAGGTTTATCCGTGCGTTTGTTAAGGCGTGGTTACGCCATCCGGAATTTTGTCTTCAATTTTCCAGATGTGCGATCAGGCCGGTAAGAGCGGCGTAGTCATCTTCGACAATGTGTACTGCGAAATTCTGCATGAACCCTGCGAACCGGCCTTTGTCGCGAAAGGCTTCGGCAAAACCAAAATCCTGAAAGTGCGGTGCCATGGCGCGGGCGACGCCGCCGACGAGATAGAGGCCTCCGAACGGCAAATGCACAAGGGACAGGTTGCCACATACGGTGCCTAAAAGTCGGATAAACGTGGCGACTGCGGCGCGTGCAATATCGTCATCGCCGGTATTGCAGGCGGCCATGATATCGGCGGCGCTGCGTTCGGCCGGATTGTCGGCCTCGGAGGCGTGCCAGCGATACACCCGTTCGAGGCCGCGGCCCGACAACACATCTTCGATGGCGGGAAAGCCATGGGCGGTTTCCACGAAATGACACAGGCGCAAATCTTCAGCGGTGCGGATCGGAAGGTTTGCGTGACCGGATTCCGACGGTGGGACAAAGCGGCCATGAAGCGTGTCGTGGACCGGCGCTGCGTTAAAGCCCGTGCCGACACCAATCACCAGGCGTCCTGCGTGTTCGGCGGGGGCGGGACCAGAGACAACGGTGCGCAGATTGTCGTCGTCGATCAACCCAAGGGCGTGGCCCTGCGCCTGCAAATCATTCAACACGGCGACTTGTTCGGCGCCCGTCGCGCGGATCAGTGTTTCGCGGTCAATCGACCAGTCGAGGTTTGTCATCACACCGCAACCATCCCGTACGGGGCCAGCAACAGCCACGGATGCGCCGTCGATATCGTTGATGCCCTGCTGTTCCATATAGGTGCGCAGCACGGTTTCGAGACCGGGATAGGTGGCGTTCTTAAAGCGGGTGATCGTATCGGTGCGCAGGGTTGATCCCGAGGCCAGCGCGACGCGGGTATTGGTGCCTCCGACATCGGCGACAAGCAGTGTGCGGGCAGGGGGTGTCTGGGTCATTGGGCAGTTCCGTTCCGTCATGCATTTGCCCCTAGGGACCGTATGTCTGTGTTAAGTCGCTTTGATAGGTCACGGCAAGAGCCGCATGGGGTTTCAGGCGCGCGCGTTCGGGACGGTTGTGACCAAAGGCCCGGTGGATTGCCCAATTGTCAGTTCAGCTTCCATAAGGAATTGCACCGGGGCGTCTGATCCATGACCCTCGTCGCGCCGTCGGATAATTTCCAAAAGCATCGCCGCAGCGCGCTGACCTGCCTGGCGCACGGACGAGCGCACGGCGGTGAAAAGCGGCACGTCTCCTGCATTGCGGAAATAGGAGAGATCGTCGTCGTGGATGACGATTGAGACGTCGCGGCCGAAGACCAGACCTGCATCCAGGATTGCGCGTCGCACGCCAATTGCGGGTATGATTGAGGACACGACAAACGCGGTCGGGCGATCGACGGCGGACATCATGCGTCGCGCGGCTTCGTAGCCATAGTTTTCGGTCATCTCATCGTGGGCGATCAGGTCTGGATCAATGGGAATGTTGCGATCAAGCAGAGCGCGCTTGTAGCCGTCGCAACGTCTGTGGGCGAAATCCATAGAGGCAAGGCCATTGAGGAGTGCGATCCGGCGATGGCCGAGATCCAGCAAGAGACCCGTGGCACGCTCGAATGCGCGGCGGTTGTTTACGTCGAGCCAATTGTAGGGCGACGTGATTCCACTTGAACGGCCATGCACCACAAAGGGGATATCAAGGCCTTGAAGGATTGGGATGCGACTGTCTGTCAGGGTCGGGGCGTGGACGATCAGACCGTCGACAATCTGGCGGGTTGCGATATCGCGGTAGACGCGTTCGTGATCGGAATCGGCAACCACGGACAACAGCAGGTCATATCCGGCGCGCGCGTATTCTTCGCCCGCACCAGAGATGAAATCCGAGAAAATAGGGTTCACCATCTCATGCTTGCTGGAGACAGGCACGACGTGGCCGATTGACATGGCGCGCCCGGTGGCGAGGCTTTTGGCGCGGGTGTTTGGGCGGTAATTGTGAGCCTCCGCCGCCTCGCGCACTTTGCGGCGCGTGGCTTCGCTGACCTCGGGGTAACCGTTCAGCGCGCGACTGACTGTCGTTTGTGACAAGCCGAGATTCTGTGCGAGTTGCTTTAAATTCATAAGTGGGAAGTTTATCAAAGCGCTTTGAAAATTCAAGGGGCGTCCTTGAATCGCTTTGTCTTTAAGCAGAATTAATCTGTGACTTGTCGCGCGTAAAGTTTCGATTTCTGTAATAAAACACAGATTTCGTGACCTTTGATTGACAAGTGGCGTGTGATCAGCGACGTTCCAGCGTAGTCAAAGCGCTTTGGAGTATTTGGTAAATACACCGAATCGACACGGCGTATATTCAAAGTGTGTTTTCTGGGAGGAAACCAATGAAAAAGACAATGTTCACAAGTGTGGCTGTGGCCGCGCTGTCGGCTGGGGCGGCATTTGCCGACGGCCATCTCGCTTTCGCGCCAGGCGAAGGCCCGTTTAGCTGGGACAGCTATAACGCATGGGCTGAAAACGCTCCTGACCTGTCTGGCCAGCGCGTCACGATCACCGGTCCCTGGCTTCAGCCAGAAGACGGTGTGTTCCGCAGTGTGATTGCCTATTTTGCCGAAGCCACCGGTGCCGAAGCAATTTACACAGGTTCTGATTCGTTCGAGCAGCAGATTGTTGTGGACGCCGAAGCGGGCGCTGCCCCGAACGTCGCTGTGTTCCCGCAGCCGGGGCTTGCCGCTGATATGGCCGCGCGTGGCCTGTTGTCGCCGTTGCCGGATGGAATGGGTGAGTTCGTTGCCAACAACTATGGTGCGGGTGAATCCTGGGTTGATCTTGGAACTTTCGCTGACAAAGACGGCAACGATGAGTTGTTCGGCTTTTTCTACAACGTGAACGTGAAGTCGCTGGTATGGTTCGTGCCTGAGAACTTTGAGGACGCAGGATACGAAGTTCCAGAGACAATGGAAGATCTGCGCGCATTGACCGAGCAGATTGCAGCTGACGGCGAAACGCCTTGGTGTATTGGTCTGGGTTCCGGTGCTGCCACGGGTTGGCCAGCAACCGACTGGGTCGAAGACTTGATGCTGCGCACGCAACCTGCTGACGTATACGACGCCTGGACATCGAACGAGATGCCGTTTGACGACCCACGCGTGATTGCTGCAATCGAAGAGTTCGGTTGGTTTGCGCGCAACGATGATTTTGTTTCGGGTGGCGCTGGTGCGGTTGCATCGACAGACTTCCGCGACAGCCCTAAGGGTCTCTTCTCGTCGCCGCAGCAGTGCTACATGCACCGTCAGGCTTCGTTCGTTCCGGCCTTCTTCCCAGAAGGTATCGAGTTCGGTGAAGACGTCGACTTCTTCTACTTCCCATCCTACGCATCCAAAGATCTGGGCAATCCAGTTCTGGGTGGCGGCACGTTGTTGTCGATCACTGATCCTTCGGATGCCACAAGCGAGTTGATGAAGTTCCTTCAGCTGCCACTTGCCCACGAAGTGTTCATGGCGCAGTCGGGTTTTCTTACGCCGCATAAGGGTGTGAATCTCGAAGCCTATCTGAACGACGCGCTGCGCGGTCAGGGCGAGATCCTCATCAATGCGACGACCTTCCGCTTTGACGGCTCGGACCTGATGCCAGGTGGTGTTGGTGCCGGCACGTTCTGGACCGGTATGGTTGACTATACGGGTGGCAAGGATGCAGGCGAAGTTGCCAGCGAAATCCAGTCCAGCTGGGACGCGCTCAAGTAATGTCGCGCGATACATGATTGAAAGTTCCGGCGCGTGCGTCGGGGCTTTCCACAAAGAAAAATGCTTCTGCAAAAAAGACTTAGCTGAAACAGCGCAAAGGGAGGGGACCAATGCATCCGGCATTATTGGGTCTCGTGACAATAATCATCGGTGTCGGTGGTTGTCTGGGGTATTTCTATTTTTCCAACCTCGTACTCGACAAGTACATTTTCCCGGCTTCGGGACCGAACGCGGGTCGCAATATCAACCGCGCCAATCAGGTCCGCCCGTGGCTGTTTCTGTTCCCGGCGATGTTCGCGCTTGGTCTTTACCTGGCGTACCCGGTATTTGAAACGCTGCGATTGTCGCTGACGGATCGCAGTCAGGACGACGCCTTTGTCGGGCTTGCCAATTACCAGCAGATGTTCTCGGAAACGAAATTCTGGGAAGCGATGCGCAACAATATGCTCTGGCTGATTGTGGTGCCTGCGGCGTCGACGGCCTTTGGTCTGCTCACGGCGCAGCTGACAGACCGCATTGCATGGGGCGCTGCCGCCAAGTCGCTGATATTCATGCCGATGGCGATCTCGTTTGTGGGTGCGTCGGTGATCTTTAAACTGGTTTATGACACGCGCCCCGAGGGTGAAAACCAGATCGGTATCATGAATGCGGTCTGGTTGCAGTTCGATGGCGGTTTTGGATCGGTCTTGTTCCTGACTATTCTTCCGATGATCATGGTGTTCGCTTTTGGCGCGATGGTTGCCTATGTGGCCTATATTCTTGCCAAGCCATTCTTTACCGAAGGCGAGAATCCGGGTGGGCTGGGATTTGTGGTTCTGCGGGGCCTTGGCATTCTTATCGGAGCCTGGCTGGTTTTTGTATCGCTGGGGTCTTTGCTCAACATTGCCACGTCTGATCTGCCGTATGGCGAGCCACAGACATGGCTTACCCTGCCGTTTTACAACAACTTTTTCCTGATGGTGGTGCTGATCTGGATCCAGACCGGATTTGCCATGGTAATCTTGTCGGCAGCGTTGCGCGGCATTCCTGAAGAAACCATCGAAGCGGCAATTGTGGATGGGGCCAACCCGTTCCAGATCTTCTTTAAGATCAAGATGCCGCAAATTCTGCCGACGATTATTGTGGTCTGGACCACGATCACGCTGACAGTTCTCAAGGTCTTTGACATCGTGTTCGCGATGACCAACGGCCAGTGGGAAACCCAAGTTCTTGCCAACTACATGTTCGACAAGTTGTTCCGTGCGAACGACTGGGGCGTAGGGTCTGCAAGTGCGATCGTTATCATGTTGCTGGTGTCACCGATCCTTGTTTGGAACGTGTACAACGCCCGCAAAGAAATGCGCTGAGGAGGCAGGATTATGGACAATATAGCTGGTACCAAATCAGGTCTCACATGGGCGGTTCACATTTCGGTGGTGTTTCTTGTCGCTCTTTGGGTGTTTCCGACGCTGGGGCTTTTGGTGTCGTCGTTCCGCACGACGGACCAGATTTCCTCAAGCGGGTGGTGGAAGGCGATGTTCCCAACGGAGCAAACCATCCAGTTGCGTACCGGTGGCGCCGCAGAGGCGGTTCAGGTCGACGGTGTTTATGTGGTCGAAGGCAATATGCTGACGGATGAGGGTGGCCCCGGCTTGGGCTCAGAGCTTCAGGCGTTTGGTGTGACTTCGCGTGGCATCGGTGCGTTTCAGATCGGTGAGACGGCGGAATTTGGCGACGATGAGACGCTGGTTCTGAACGAAGACGGCACCTATCGTTACACCAGTGCCGAAGAGCCTGGCCGACGCGGGCAGCGGGTCTTTGTGACTGCGATTACGCCTGCACAGGCGACGCTTGGGAACTATCGAACCATCCTGTTCAGCGGATCTGGTCAGGACAATATGGCCAAGGCGTTTTTCAATACGATGACGGTGACCGTGCCTGCCACGATTATTCCGATCGTGATTGCTGCTTTTGCCGCCTATGCCCTTGCGTGGATGGATTTTCCAGGTCGTGCTTTGTTGATTGCACTGGTTGTGGCCTTGTTGGTGGTGCCGTTGCAATTGGCGCTTATTCCGCTGCTGCGGCTGCATCTTGAGATCGGCATCGGCAAGGGGTATCTGGGGGTCTGGCTTGCCCATACGGGCTTTGGTTTGCCGCTCGCGATTTATCTTTTGCGCAACTACATGGTTGGTTTGCCGCGCGATATTATCGAGAATGCCAAGGTCGATGGCGCGACGGATTTCCAGATTTTCACCAAGATCATTCTGCCGCTGTCGTTCCCCGCACTGGCGTCGTTCGCAATCTTCCAGTTCCTGTGGACGTGGAATGATCTGCTGGTCGCCAAGGTGTTCCTGATTGACTCGACCGGGTCGACAACGGTGATGACGAACCAGATTGTCGAATTGCTTGGAACACGGGGCGGCAATTGGGAAATCCTCGCGACGGCGGCCTTTGTCAGTATTTCGGTGCCTCTGGTCGTGTTCTTTGCGATGCAACGATACCTTGTGCGCGGTCTTTTGGCCGGCTCCGTTAAGTAGAATAGGGCGAAAACGATGGCTTTTCTTGACCCTTGGGTTGCGGACAACACGCAGACCGCCACCGATCCTGATTGGTGGCGCGGCGCGGTGATCTATCAGATCTATCCGCGCTCGTATCAGGACAGTAATGGCGACGGCATCGGCGATTTGTCGGGCATTATCCACCGCCTGCCGCATGTTGCGTCACTTGGCGTGGATGCGATCTGGATCTCGCCGTTCTTCACATCTCCGATGCTGGATTTCGGCTATGACGTGTCGAACTACCGCGATGTGGACCCCATGTTCGGCTCGCTTGGCGATTTCGATGCACTGGTGAGCCGTGCGCATGAGTTGGACATCAAAGTAATGATCGACCTGGTGCTAAGCCATACGTCCGATCAGCATCCGTGGTTTCAGGAAAGCCGGTCCAGCCGCGACAATCCCAAGGCGGATTGGTTTGTCTGGGCAGATGCCAAGCCGGACGGATCGCCCCCAAACAACTGGCTGTCCATCTTTGGTGGCTCTGCGTGGGAGTGGGACGGGCAGCGGATGCAGTATTACATGCATAACTTCCTGACGCAGCAACCCGACCTGAACTTTCACAACGCAGATGTGCGGCGAGAATTGTTGGATGTGACGCGGTTCTGGCTGGATCGTGGTGTGGACGGCTTCCGGCTTGATACGGTCAACTTCTACTATTGCGATCAAAAGTTGCGGGACAACCCCGCATTGCGGCCTGAGGAGGTCAATGACAAGACGGCCCCGTCAGTCAACCCCTACAATTTTCAGGACCATCTATACGACAAGTCGCGCCCTGAGAATCTTGAGTTTCTCAAAGCGTTTCGGGCGGTGTTGGACGAATATGGTGCGGCCACTTCGGTGGGTGAGGTTGGCGACGGTCAGCGTGGCAGCGAAATTCAGGCTGCCTATACATCTGGCGGTGACAAGATTCACATGGCCTATGATTTCGACCTTTTGTCGAACATTTTTCCGACGGGAACACATGTTGCCGAGGTCATGGAAAACGCTGCAAAGGGCGCAAGCGATGGCTGGCCGTGTTGGGCCTATTCCAATCATGATGTGATGCGCCATACGTCGCGATGGAACCTTAGCCCAGAGGCGCACCGTATCTATGCGGCGTTGCTGCTATCCTTGCGCGGCACAGCCTGTCTCTATCAAGGCGAAGAGCTTGGGCTGACTGAAGCCTATGTTGCGTTCGAGGATTTGCAGGATCCCTATGGCAAGCGGTTCTGGCCAAAGTTCAAGGGCCGCGATGGGTGCCGCACGCCAATCCCCTGGAATGCGGATCGTGCCAATGGCGGGTTTTCGGACGGGCAGCCTTGGTTGCCGGTTGCGATGGAGCATGTTCAGGCGGCGGCCGATACTCAGGATGCGTCGGATACGTCAATGCTGAATTTCTATCGGGACATTATCGCGTTCCGCAAAGGCTTTCCGGCCTTGTTGAAAGGCGCATTCGATTTGGTCGAAGCGCGTGAAGATTTCATTTCGTTCGAACGTCGGCATGGCAATGTACGCCTGTTTTGTGCGTTCAATTTGTCGGATACCGCCAGTGGGGTCGCGTTCCCTGAAGGCGCATGGTCCATCGAAAGCAATGTCCCCTTCGCCGCCGCCGAGCAGGATGCGGATGGAGAGACAGAATTACAGCCGTGGCAGGCACTTTTTGCTACGGCTCAGGGATAAAAGAGGGAGAGTACGATGGCTGATCTTCTGCTGACAGATATCGCCAAGTCATACGGAAGCGTTGATGTTTTGAAACACATCAACCTCGACATCAAGAAGGGCGAATTGATCGTCTTTGTTGGACCGTCGGGCTGTGGCAAGTCGACGTTGCTGCGTATGATTGCGGGATTGGAGAAAATCACGGGTGGCGAGTTGCAGATCGATGGGCAGGTCGTCAACGACGTACCACCCAGCGAGCGTGGCATTGCGATGGTGTTCCAGTCCTATGCGCTTTATCCGCATATGACAGTGCGCGAGAATATGCAGTTTGCGCTTAAAATTGCGAAGAAATCGCCTGCCGAGATTGCCGAGCGGGTCGAGAAGTCCGCGAAGATCCTGCAGCTTCACAATCTTCTGGATCGCCTTCCGAAAGAGCTTTCGGGTGGTCAGCGTCAGCGGGTGGCCATTGGCCGGTCGATTGTACGTGATCCAAAGGTTTATCTGTTTGACGAGCCTCTTTCGAACCTGGATGCGGCTCTTCGGGTGGCGACGCGGATCGAGATTGCGCAGTTGAAGGAATCGATGCCGGAATCGACGATGGTGTACGTGACGCACGATCAGGTCGAAGCCATGACGCTTGCCACACGTATTGTTGTGCTGGCCGGTGGCGGTATCGCTCAGGTCGGTAGCCCGCTTGATCTTTATGAGCGGCCCGAGAATGAGTTTGTCGCGCAGTTTATCGGCTCGCCTTCGATGAACCTGTTGCCGGGGAAGATCACCGGGACAGGCGACCAGACCACGATCGAGGTTGAAGGCGGCGGCATTGCGGTTTCGGATTACCCGTCGCGGCCTGACGATATGGGCAAAGCGGTCAACATCGGGGTGCGTCCAGAGGACTTTGTTTCAACCCATGAGGGAGAGCAGCGCATTTACCGAGGCAAGGTGAACATCACCGAAGCGCTTGGCGAAGTGACACTGCTGTATTTCGAACCGCAAGGCGAGAATGATCCGGTGATTGGCAAGCTGGCCGGTATTCACAAGAACCTGCGTGGCAACGAAGTCGAGCTGACCGCGGTGCCGTCCAAGGTGCATGTGTTCATGGACACACAATCACTGCTTTATCGCGACCAGCCAATCAAAGAGATCGCGACGAAGGGTCACTAGGCCGTTCGTAGGCTTTTCGATTGAACGGCCCTGCCTTGCGGTGGGGCCGATTTCGTTTCGGGGGGTAGCGCGCTGGCGCTGACTTTCCGATTGCATCGCGCGTAAGGATCGGGTGACCTGCCTTTGAATCATTTCACAGGAGTTATCTCATGCCAGTCCCCGTCAATCCGATTAAAGCAGGCCTGGCCGACGGCAAACGTCAAATGGGGCTTTGGATTGCGATGGCGCATGCAACATCTGCCGAGATTGCCTCGAAGGCGGGGTTCGATTTTTGCCTGATCGACGGAGAGCATGCGCCGAACGATATTCCTTTGGTGCTGGATCAGGTGCGGGCAATCGGGTGTGGATCGGCCGCCGCGGCGGCAAGGGTTCCTGTTGGCGACACTCGGATTATTAAGCAATATCTTGATCTTGGGGTGCAAACTTTAATCGTGCCAATGATTGACACCTCGGAGCAGGCCCGTGCGATTGTTGCCGCTACGCGCTACCCGCCAGAAGGAGTGCGGGGCGTAGGTGCGGCTATGGCGCGGGCCTCGAATTTTGGCGAGATTGTGGATGTGACAACGACCGCCAACGCCCAGATATGCCTGTTCGTGCAGGCAGAGAGCAAAAAGTCTGTTGAGAATATTGACGAGATTGCCGGGGTCGAGGGCGTGGACGGCGTCTTTATCGGCCCTGCGGACATGGCAGCAGATATGGGGTTGCCGGGGCAAACGGGGCATCCCGACGTGCAGGCCGCTGTGAAGCATTGCTTTGAGCGTATTCACGCGGCGGGCAAGAAGGTGGGGATCATTGCGTTTGATGAACACCTGGTGCGCATCTATGTCGACAACGGAGCGGATTTCGTCGCAGTTGGGGGGGATACCGCGCTTTTGGCCAAGGCAATCCGGGGCGCTGCGGCCTTTGCGGACGAGCTTCGCGACCTTTGAGGCGCAAAATATGCCCCTAATTCAGCGATGCGACACAAATAGGGCTTTCAGAACGCCCCAACCCGTGAAATAGGAAACCGCCAAACGAACCCTCCCGAGGAGATACCCCATGGAGATTCGCGAGGCCCTGACCTTCGACGATGTTTTGCTTGTTCCCGGCGCGTCCAGCGTGCTGCCATCAACGGCTGATACCCGCACGATGGTGACCAAATCCATTGCGATGAACATCCCGCTTTTGAGTTCTGCGATGGACACAGTGACCGAGGCGCGTATGGCGATTGCCATGTCGCAGGCCGGTGGCATTGGTGTCATTCATCGCAATCTGGATATTGAAGAGCAGGCGCGTGAAGTGCGCCGCGTCAAACGGTTTGAAAGCGGGATTGTCTATAACCCGATCACATTGACACCTGAGCAGACGCTGGCGGACGCCAAGGCGCTTCAGGACCGATACAATGTCACGGGCTTTCCTGTCGTGGATGGGTCCGGTCGGGTCGTCGGGATTGTAACCAACCGCGATATGCGATTTGCGCAGGACGAAAGAACCCCGGTCAAGGCGATGATGACGTCGAACAATCTGGCGATTCTGATGGAGCCGGCGGATTTGGACGAAGCACGCAGTCTGATGCAGGCACGTCGGATCGAAAAGCTGCTGGTCACAGACGGCAAGGGCGTGCTGACAGGTCTGTTGACGCTGAAGGACAGTGAACAGGCGGTGCTGAACCCGCAGGCCTGCAAGGACGAGTTGGGACGCCTGCGGGTGGCGGCGGCGACAACGGTGGGAGATGCGGGATTTGAACGCTCTGAGGCCTTGGTCGATTCCGGTGTCGACATTATCGTGATCGATACCGCTCATGGCCATTCCGAAGGCGTGGCCCGTGCGGTGACGCGGGCCAAGTCGTTGTCGAACAACGTGCAGATCATTGCAGGGAATGTGGCAACCGCTGAAGGCGCGCGCGCATTGATCGATGCGGGCGCGGATGCCGTTAAAGTGGGGATTGGCCCCGGGTCCATCTGTACAACACGGATGGTGGCTGGTGTAGGCGTGCCACAGTTGACGGCGATTATGGATGCCGTGTCGGGCGCTGGTGGCGTGCCGATTATCGCGGATGGCGGGATCAAATACTCGGGTGACTTTGCCAAGGCCATCGCAGCCGGAGCGCACTGCGCAATGGTGGGGTCAATGATCGC
>JARFRG010000258.1 GCA_029287375.1 Boseongicola sp.
TCGTTGCAGTGTACCAGCTCCCTGCGGGCTGTGTTGCTATGCTTTGACAGCCCCCGCCATTCATCTTGGTTAACTCCGCTTTAAGGAGAGAATGTGATTACAATTGGGCGGGTAGAGGGAGTGTTCTGGTCTGAGAACTGGCATTGTCGGGCGGGCCAGAGCGAGATCGGAACCGATGCTGGGTCATGAACGCAAAATTGGCCGTCCAAAAGGACAGCCAATAATTTTGTTTTGGGAATGACTTGCGAAAAATGCGTCTATCGCTAGTTCCCGTAGGCGACTGATGGCAACCAGGTTACCAAAGCCGGAAATTCAAAGACGATGAACAGTCCAAGAAGTTGCAGCAATACAAACGGGATGACGCCTCGGTAGATATGAGCGATCGTCACACCGGGCGGACAAACGCCCTTGAGATAGAACAGTGCAAAGCCCACCGGCGGCGTTAAGAATGACGTTTGTAATGTCACCGCCACCAATATCGCAAACCAGGTAACGACAGGCTCCGCCACTTGGTTGAAGCCTGGGATGTCGGCTTCGATTCCAAGTCCTTGGATGATCGGAAGCATCAACGGCATGATGATGATCGTGATCTCGATCCAGTCCAGCAAGAAACCCAACAGGAAGATTATGAACAGAATAAAGATTATGATCGAATAGGGGTCATCAAAAACCGACAAAACCAGACCTTCAATGATCTCATCACCACCGTAGCGGCGCAGGATAAAGGCAAAGAAGTTTGCGGCCAGGAATATGCCAACGATGTAGCCCGAGGTGTTGAGCGTCGAACGGCTGACTTCACGAAGCACCTTCAGGTTCAATCGACGGTTTGCAAGCGCAAGGAGCGTCGCACCGAGTGCGCCCAGACCCGAAGCCTCGGTTGGTGTCGCAACCCCACCAAAGATCGATCCCAAGACAAGCAGGATCAACATCATCGGTGGTACAACAGCCTTCAGGACTTCCATTACAACCGGCCAACCGATCTCTTCGGTTTTTTCGGGTGCCGGCATCGCGTCCGGCTTGATCAAGCCATAAATGACGATGAATGTTATGTAGAGCGCCCCCAGGATCAAGCCGGGGAATAGCGCGCCCATGAACAGGTCGCCAAGGCTAATCGCGAGTTGGTCCGACATGATCACAAGCATGATCGAAGGTGGGATCAGAATGCCTAGTGTTCCCGCCGAGGCGATCGTGCCTGTTGCGATCGGTTTGGAATAGTTTTGCGCCATCATGGCAGGAAGAGCCATCACACCAAGAAGCGTCACGGACGCACCTATAACGCCGGTCGAAGCCGCCAGAATGATGCCTATCAGCAAGACAGTGAGCGACAACCCTCCGCGAAGGCCACCAAACAGCTTTTGCATCGCATGCATCATGCGTTGTGCGACCCCGGATTGGTCGAGCATCAGACCCATAAAGATAAACATGGGAAGTGCTACAAGGACCGGGTTTTTGACAGTGCTGCCAAAGATACGTCCCGAGAGTGCGCCAAGTTTCTGGTAATCAATTCCAGTGCGGTCAAACTCGATTATGCCACGAAACAGGCTGCGGTTTGGATCGAGAAATACTTCGGCCACGACGACAAAGACAAGGCTGACGCCGACGAGGGCCATGGCCACAGGGATGCCTCGAAACAGCATCCAGATAAAGGTGAGGAACATCGCAATGACTGCGATTTCGTTCAGAGTCAGAATTTCAAACATGAGCTACGATCCCGCCTTGCGCGATGTATCCATGGCACGCAGGGCCAGGATTATGATGGGCGTAAGGATCAACGAGGCGGCGACGGTGTAGGTCAGCTCGTAGTTGCCGAACTCGATCTCCCCAAAGGCCGGTCCTCGCGAGATGTCGCGCGCCGAAGCGCCTTCTTCGGCGAATGCAGACATGATGATATACAGGCCATAGTAGATCGACAGATTTACCAGCATGAAAGTCGCGGGGAAGGCGGCCCAAAGTTGTCGCCAAAGCTTTGGTTCATGCAATCGCGCGAGGTTTCGAATGATTGCAGCCCAGCAAGCGATTCCGATAAAGACGAACGACGCATTCATAAAGGTCTTGAGAATCCAGAGGTTATGGAGACCGTTGGGACTGTCTGACCCTTCATTGGCGCGGATCGAACTCAGCGCATAGTCATAGGTGACGTCCCACGACAGGATGATGAAGGGCAGAAACAGCCAGCCAAGGGAAAATAGGTTGATCCGGGTCTTTTTATCGTCGGGGAAGTTGTCGTACAGGATGTCGACGCGCACATGGCTGTCGGTTGTAACGGCATAAGCGACACCCATTAAGACGGCCGCTCCGTATAGCCACCACTGCAAATCATCGAGCCAAGCTTGATTCATGCCACCGTTGCGCAAGAGCACCTGCGCCGTGATGGCAAGCATCAAAATTGGAAATAGCCATGCAGCTATGTTGGACACATGGATGACAAATCTATCGCCCCGATTGTGTTCCTTGCGGTCAACTTCACCTGGGTCTGAGACCGCGACCAGTTCTTCAACGCTATCCAAGGTGCGAACCTTTCCCAAAGTTGTCAGCACAGAAATGAAGGGGCGGCTTTTAGCCACCCCTTCGAGTGTTCATCTAATGCGACGCAATCAGTTGCGTGGGCGTGGAAGATAGATGTTGTTGTTCCAGACCGCATAACCAGCGCGGAACTCCTGAAGGTCGGCCCAGACTTCAGCGAAATAGGGGTCTTCTGCAGCGAGTTCTGCCGCAACTTCATCCCATGCGCTTTCGAAGGCTTCGAGCATCTCATCTGGCCACTGGCGAATTGTTACGCCGTTCTTCTCTACGTTCTCAAGCATCGCTGCAAAGTTCACAGCTTCGCCTTCTGCATAGTTTGTTGTGATGTTTGCAAGGCAGGCGATTTCGATTTGTGTCTGTGACTTCTCGTCGAGGTCTTCCCAACGATCCTTGTTGATCAGCAGCTCGAACATTGTCGCAGGCTGGTGCCAGCCGGGGAAGTAGTTGTTCGACGCAATGTTGTAAAAGCCAAGACGCTGGTCGATCAAAGGCATCGAGAATTCGGTTGCGTCAATCGCGCCGCGCTCAAGCGCAGGAAAGATGTCGCCGGCTGCGAGAAGCGATGTCGAAACACCGAGACGCTGCATGACTTCGGCACCAAGACCAAAGAAGCGCATGTTCAGGCCTTCGAGGTCGGCCACGCTTTTGATTTCTTCTTTGAACCAGCCAGATGTCTCTGGAGCGATGATACCGCACGGCAGAACTTTTACGTTGTAACCGTTCTCGTCATACATGCGTTGGAACAACTCGTGCCCATCATCGTAGAGCATCCAAGCCAGAAATTCACCAGCTTCAGGGCCGAATGGTACGGCTGCGAAGAGCGAAGCAGACGTGATTTTGCCCTGCCAATAACCCGCAGTTGTGTAAGCCGCGTCGACCGAACCACTTGAAACGGCATCAAGTGCCTCAAGAGTTGGGACAAGCTCGCCTGGATCGAAGTGTTCGAATTCAACGTCGGATGCAATTGAGTTGATTTTTTCAACAAAATCCACGCCGGCAGTGCCGAGAATTGGCAAGTTGCGCGAGAAGGCAGACGTCATCTCGATGACTTCCTGAGACTGTGCAGCACCACCAGTTGCCATGACAGCGGCGATACCCGCAGCGATCGTTCTATTTCTCATGTTATTCCTCCCAGAATATATGCCCGTTAAAGGCTTGTACGGCCAAAATGTTTACCCGCGGCGGCTGACCAGAACGCCACTTTGAAGGTTAAAGGATTTATTGGATCGCGCGCGAAAGATCTAAGATGAGCCAAAAGCCCGCATCTTAAGACGCCACGTCATGTACGGATCCGATGTTCTCCCCCAAGACTCACGCTTTACCGGACTACTTTTTGTTTTTTTCGTTCCGGCAGCGCATATTTCGTTTCTTTACCTATTCTTGTCAAACCTAGTTAGGGCAAAATTCAGGATAATCCAAAGAAAAAAACATTTATTTTCAACGTGTCGTGTGCCTCCATGACTGGGTGTGTAGCAGCACGTAGGGAGGGGTCTGATTTCGACCGCTGTCGGACATACGATCTGGGTGGTTTCAGATTGCGTTTTGGGCGCGGTTTCATCAAGTTCCTCGAAACATCCAGCGGCAGGAAATTGGTCGTGCCAAGGCGATTGGGAAGCAAAGGTGCGCAGTGTCCATTAAGAAATTCACCGGAAGCTTCGTCCAGCAAGAACCGCTTCCAGCGAAGGCGCACGAACGCGTCCAGTCAGTTCTCGCATCCGCACGTTTTCATCGTTATGGCACGCAACATGGGGAGCAATCCGAAGCCGCGGAACTTGAAACGGCTTTCGCTGACTGGCAGGGGGCGGCGTTTTGTCTTGCCGTCACGTCCGGTGGGCAGGCACTTCAGATTGCCTTGCGTGCTGTAGGGGTCGTGCCGGGCGATAAAGTTTTGACCAATGCATTCACCCTTGCGCCTGTACCGGGCGCTATAGCGGCCGTAGGCGCGACTTCTGTTTTGGTCGAAACGACAGAGAGCCTGACGATCGATCTTGAGGATCTCGACCAGAAAGCAGCAGCGTCGGGGGCAAAGGTTTTGTTGCTGTCTCACATGCGGGGTCATATCGCTGATATGGGGCGGGTCATGGCGGTTTGCCGGGACCGCGGCCTGATGCTCGTGGAAGATTGCGCACACACTATGGGCGCGACGTTTTCGGGCGTGCGATCGGGCAATCATGGGAATGTTGCCTGTTTTTCGACGCAGACCTACAAACACATCAATTCCGGCGAGGGCGGTTTTCTAACCACGGACGATGCCGGGATAGCGGCGCGAGCCACGATGATGTCCGGCAGCTATATGAACTACATGCGCCACGGCGCAGGCCCCGACGCGCAGTCCTACGAAATCGTGCGGTACGAAACGCCCAATATGTCAGCGCGTATGGACAATTTGCGGGCAGCTATTCTCATTGCGCAGATTGGGCCGCTTGATACAAATGTTCGGCGCTGGAACCAACGTCATGCGGTTCTCGCAAAAGCTCTTGCAGAGATTTCCGCAGTGACACTACCCGCTAATCATCAGAATGTGTTGAGGGTTGGATCGTCTTTTCAGTTCCGTCTCCCTGACGCAAATGAGGATACCTGCCACGCCGTAATTGCGCGCGCCGCGGAACTGGGTGTCGAGCTGAAATGGTTTGGAGCATCAGAGCCAGTCGGTTTCACTTCAAACCACAAGAGCTGGCGCTATCAGGATGCGCAAACTATGCCTGCGACCGACAGGATTCTGAGCACGCTGTTTGACATGCGCGTTCCGCTTACGTTTTCCGTCGAGGATTGCGAACACATCGGACTTATATTGCAACGGGTTATTGAACCCGACGCGACGCCTTAGCTGTTCAAACCCGTGTAGAGTCAGGCTTTAAATCGCGCAGCTTGAAGCACTGTGACTGCAATCATATTCAAGATATCATCCGCCGTGCATCCGCGCGATAGATCATTTGCAGGCCGGGACAGACCTTGCAAGACGGGGCCGATTGCAGTGCAGCCACCGATACGTTCTGCGATTTTATAGCCTATGTTGCCCGCATCAAGGTTGGGGAAAATCATCACATTTGCCGTGCCTGCCACCTTTGACCCGGGTGCTTTAGTGGCCGCGACCGATGGCACGAATGCGGCGTCAAATTGCAACTCACCATCGCTCGCAATGTCGGGATATTGTTCCCTAATTCGTGTCGAAGCTTCTGCCACCTTTGTGACATTGGGGTGCTTTGCACTTCCTTTTGTAGAAAAGGACAGCATCGCTATTCTGGGCGGTTCGTTAAGCAAAGTGGCATATGACGCGGCGGATTGAGATGCGATTAAAGCGAGTTCGCTGGCTGAAGGATCAATGACCAGTCCGCAGTCAGAAAAAATCATGGCAACGCGCCCTGAAGGGTGATCTTCTGGCAAAACCATCAGAAAGAAGCTTGAAACCAAGTCGGCCCCGGGAGCTTTCCCGATGACCTGCAATGCCGCCCGAACCGTGCTAGAGGTGCTTGCTACTGCGCCCCCGACAGTGCCATCCGCATGGCCAAGCCGGACCAACATTGCAGCAAAGACAAGCGGGTCGAGCGCTGCAGACGCGGCTTTCGCTGCCGTCACGCCCTTGTGTTTACGTAAATCGAAGTATGCGTCAGAGACCAGGTTGGTCAGCGGTGAATTTGAAGGGTCTTCTATCCGCAAAGCCTCGGAAGTTCGACCACCGCGCCGCGTTAGTTGATCCGAGATTTCCCGTTCCGACCCCACAAGTGTAATTGATGCAATGCCAAGTTCAGTAGCCTGAACGGCCGCATCAATAATCCGCGGGTCGCGGCCTTCGCTTAGAACCACATGTGCGGGATGCGCCGCGGCCCGGGTCTGAATATCTGTCAGAACGGTCATGCGGCGCATCCCTGTCGTGTACTTGGAACCGGCGCGTTATGCGCCAGCTTGCTCGATCATATCGTCTGCGCTGATACCCGCCACGGCAACAGGTTTTTTCATCGCGTCACGACGGAACGGATCGCCAAGTTCCTGATTGATCATGGCTTCGATCAACGTCGTCTTGCCATTTTCCATCTGATCCTTGATCGCTTGATAGAGCGCCGCAGTCAGCTCATCCATTGTCCGCGCCACTACACCAACCAGACCACAGGCCTTGGCGATACCCGCGTAGCTGACATCTTCGTCAAGTTCCGTCCCGACGAAATTGTCTTCGAACCACAAGGTCGAGTTGCGCTTTTCAGCGCCCCATTGATAGTTGCGGAAAACGATGTGTGTGATTGGCGGCCACTCGCCACGACCGATGGCAGTCAATTCGTTGACGGCAATGCCAAAGGCTCCGTCTCCGGAAAAGCCGACAACTGGAACATTCGGCTGACCGATTTTTGCGCCGACAATCGCCGGCAGACCATACCCGCAGGGTCCAAAGAGGCCCGGCGCAAGATACTTTCGGCCCGCATCGAAGTCGGGATAGGCGTTGCCGATCGCGCAGTTGTTGCCGATGTCCGAAGAAATGATTGCATCGCGTGGAAGTGCCGATTGGATCGCGCGCCAGGCCATGCGTGGGCTCATCCAGTCTGGCTTTGCATCGCGTGCACGAACATTCCAGTCGGTACCCGGATCGTCCTCTTCGTGGTCCATTGATGACAGTTGCTGAGCCCACCGAGATTTGGTTTCCGCAATCTTTGATTTACGCTCGCGGCGTCCGGCGTCACCTGCGCCATCTGCGAGTTTATTGAGAAGGCCAGTTGCAACTTTTGCGGCGTCGCCAACAATGCCCACGGTGACTTTTTTGGAAAGGCCGATCCGGTCAGGATTGATATCGACCTGAATGATCTTCGCATCGGCGGGCCAGTAGTCGATGCCATAGCCGGGTAGTGTCGAAAACGGATTGAGCCGGGTGCCAAGGGCAAGTACGACATCGGCCTCTTTGATCAGCTCCATACCAGCTTTTGAGCCATTGTAGCCAAGCGGTCCGGCAAACAGCGGGTGTGAGCCTGGAAAGGCGTCGTTGTGCTGATAGCCGACGCAAACCGGCGCATCGAGACGTTCTGCCAACGCCTTGGATGCGTCGATGCCGCCCTTGGACAATATGACACCAGCGCCATTCAAGATAACCGGGTTCTGCGCTCCGGACAAAAGCGCGGCGGCTTCAGCTATCGAGTTTTCTCCGCCCGGTGAGGCTTCGAATTCGATTGGATCAGAGATCTCGACATCGATAACCTGTGTCCAGAAGTCACGCGGGATATTGATTTGAGCGGGGCCAGACAAGCGCTTGGCCTGTGAGATCACGCGGGTCAGAACTTCGACGACGCGTGTAGGGTCTCGAACTTCTTCCTGATATGCCACCATATCTTCGAACAGCTTCATTTGTTCGACTTCCTGGAAGCCACCCTGGCCAATGGTCTTATTTGCCGCCTGTGGAGTGACAAGAAGGAGAGGCGTGTGGTTCCAGTACGCGGTTTTCACGGCAGTCACAAAGTTCGTGATGCCGGGGCCATTCTGAGCGATCATCATGGACATCTTTCCGGTCACGCGGGTGTAGCCATCGGACATCATGCCCGCAGAACCTTCGTGGGCGCAGTCCCAGAATTTGATGCCTGCTTTTGGGAAGATGTCGGAAATGGGCATCATTGCAGAGCCGATAATGCCAAAGGCGTGGCCAATACCATGGCGTTGTAAGACTTTGACGAATGCCTCTTCCGTGGTCATTTTCATGCGCGCTCTCCCTAATTGAAATCGCCCCCGGGTTTGGAGGCGCTGGATGTTAATTAGCTGTTGCACCGGTCCTCGCAATAGGGCCAGACGGGGCGCCTCTTTCAGTCCAGTTTGTCAATCTCTTCGGCAATGAGTTCAATTCCACGCTCGATTTTCGAAGAGGAAATGGATGAATAGGCAAGCCGATAGCGATTGTTTGGGCCATGGCCCGGCGCATAAAACGATTTGCCGGGCTCAAGCACGACTCCCCGTGCGCGCAAAGCCAAAGCCAGATCTTCGGTGTCGACGCCCTCTGGGGCCTTCATCCAAAAACACGACCCGCCTGAGGCTGCGGGCATCGCGTAGGTCAGGCCGAACTCTTCAATGGCGGCTTCCATCACCTGGCGGCGACGATGG
The DNA here is from genome assembly GCA_029287375.1 of Boseongicola sp. Taxonomy (GTDB): domain Bacteria; phylum Pseudomonadota; class Alphaproteobacteria; order Rhodobacterales; family Rhodobacteraceae; genus Boseongicola. The sequence continues at coordinate 8,593 of JARFRG010000258.1, forward strand.
TAAGCTTTTCGCATTCGATTAATCTGAGCATTGTAATGGCCGAGAGATAGGAAATTGGCCGCATTGCGTTGAATTTGCCATGGGGGGTGGCGCATAATCGTAGAACGCAATGCGCGTGCCTGTTCGATCAATGCGGATGGCGCGACCATGAAGCCAAGCCTCAGTCCTGGGAAAAGCGATTTCGAAAAAGACCCGACGTAGACCACGCATCCGGCCTCATCGAGTGATTTTAAGGTCGGTGATGGCGATCGTTTGAACGCGAGTTCGAACTCGTAGTCATCTTCAATGATAACAAAGCCTTTCTCACCCGCGAGTCTGAGAAGTTCCTTGCGCCGCCCAAGCGGCATCGTTGCGTTGGTCGGACTATGATGGCTGGGCGTCGTGAAAACCACATCAAGCTGCTCGGGCAGGGATGCAGGTGGCAACCCGTGTTCATCGACATCGACCTCGACGACATGGCATCGGGTCTCGCCGAGGATTTCTCGAAAGCCGCGATAGCCAGGGTTCTCGATAACAGCTATCCGGCGTTGGGTCAGCAATAGCTGCGCGGTCAGCCAAAGTGCGTTTTGCGCGCCCATGGTTACAAGAATGTTTTCAGGTCGTGCGCGTATACCGCGGCGCGTCGTTATGTTTCGCTGAATGTATTCAACGAGTTTTGGATCATCACGTTCATATTGGTCCAGCGTCAGTGCCGCAAAATCTCGCTGACCAAGGGCCTGAAGGGCGCACAGCCGCCAGTTTTGATGGTCGAAGAGGGATTGGTCAGATTGCCCGTAAATAAACGGGTAGGGATAACTCTGCCAGTCGTCGGGACGTGTGATTGTCTTCGCAGACGGCGGGCGATGGTTGAGAATTCGAGCCCAGTCAAAGCCAGTGTCGCTCTCTTCTTGGAGGAATTCGAAATTTGGAGAACTGGGGGCCGTTTCAGAAACAAAATACCCCGAACGTCCGCGTGCCACGAGATAGTCATCTGCGACCAGATCGGTGTAGGCGATTGTTACAGTGATACGACTTATTCCAAGATGCTTTGCCAGTGTCCGGCTTGAAGGCATCCTCTCACCTGAGCGATAGCGGCCCGATAAGATACCCTCAACGACAGCCCGTTTGATGCGGTGCTGAAGCGTGGCGTCAGGATCGCTTTCGAGAAAGAAGGTGTCGAGGTGTATCGCCATAACTGGACCGATCCTGCATTAGAATCGGTCCAGATGCTAGGTCCAGATTACGAGCGACCTTTCCATGGCACGAGATAGTTCTCGGCCTTGCGCATTAGAATATCGATGCCGTAACCGATTATGCCGATCAGGATAATGCCCATGATCACAATATCTGTGAGCTGGAATTTGGACGCCACCATGATCATCATACCAGCACCTTTTTCAGCGGCGACGAGTTCCGCTGCGACCACCGTACCCCAGCAAACACCCATGGCGACGCGAGCGCCTGTGAATATCTCTGGCAACGAATTCGGCATAATCACATGCCGCATTATCTGCCATTTTGAGGCTCCAAGCGAATAGGCGGCATGGACCTTGGTAATGTTGACTCCGGATACGCCTGCGCGCGCCGCAATTGTCATGATCCACAGAGCGGCCAGGAACAGCAAAATGATCTTGCCAACTTCGCCGATCCCCGCCCAAATGATAACAAGCGGGATCAAAGCCAGCGGAGGAACGGGGCGCATGAACTCTACAATCGGATCGAACCAACCGCGAAACCATCCTGACAGTCCCATTGCATAGCCCAAAGGAATTCCCACAAGCGCGCCACAGATAAATCCAAGAACCACTCGAAACAGAGAGAATCCCAGGTGCTCAAGCAAGGTTGAATTCTGGTAACCTTCCCCCGCGATACTCACAATGCGGCCCCAAACGGCCTCTGGCGACGGCAGCCAGATCGGCTCCATTTGCCACCCTTGCGCGGGCTTGTAGTTAAGCGTGCCTTTTGGCGTCATAGAGACAATTCCACTGTCGACGGAAACCTCTTCCCCAGGGGCGATCTCTTGCCCATCAACGGCTACAATTGCGGCACCTTCGTCGCGGCCGATCTCGTCGTTGGCGTCGACGCGGATCAGTTTTGAGCGCCATGCCGCAACGGTATCAGTGTCGTTCTTGGCGAACCCGTCACCCGGTTCGATTTCGGTCGGATCGACTTCTTCGCCAACTCTGAAGACGCGAAATGCGACAGTGGCATCATCCCGGTCGCCGTCGCTTGTTTCAACGGTATATGTGAACGTGGTGTCGCCGACGAACGGCCCGGGGGCGTGAATTGGTGTCAACTTTGAGCCGGTAAACGCTCCCCAGATGAGGAAAATCGCAACAATAGAGATCACGGACGCCCAGCGATTAGAGACCACCGCGCTTTCGTCTCCGAATGTCACTGTCTTGAGCGACGTGAAATCCTTGGTCGCTTCCATTCGGGAAGTGATGAACTGGACGGCAAAGAAAGCGGCAACAAAGATAAGGATGTAAATTATGAGGATGGTCATGCGACGTCCTCCGTCCGGCCCATGATTTCTTCTTCCATATCCCAGATCATGTTAAGAATTTCTTCTCGGGTCTCGTTGTATTCAACGTGGTGTTTGACTTCGCGCAAATCCGCACCGACACCCATTTCTGCAAACGGCAGCCGGTATTCTTTGTGAATACGCCCGGGACGGGGTGCCATCACGATAAGGCGCTCGCCCAAAAGCAGGGCTTCTTCAACTGAGTGCGTGATCAGGATGATCGTCTTTCCGGTCTCTTTCCAAAGATCAAGAACGAGAGATTGCATCTTTTCGCGAGTAAGGGCGTCTAGCGCACCAAGAGGTTCATCCATTAGGATGACGTCCGGATCATTCGCCAAACAGCGCGCTAATGCGACACGCTGCTGCATCCCTCCGGACAGCTCGTAGATTGCCTTGTCTTTGAAATCTGCCAGACCAACGACCTCAAGCAGATGGTCGACTTTTGGGGCGTACTCGGACTTTGGCACTTTGTTCATCATTGGCCCGAAGGCCACGTTCTCGCGCACGTCCATCCATTCAAACAGCGCGCCTTTTTGGAAGACCATGCCGCGTTCTTGTGCAGGCCCGGTCACGACGTGGTCGTTCAGCTGCACAGTGCCCGACGTCGGCGCAAGAAACCCTGCGATAATATTCAGAAGGGTGGTTTTTCCACAGCCCGAGGGCCCCAGCACACTCATCAACTCGCCGCTTTGAATGTCGAGTGAGACATTCTCTAGGGCTTGTACGTGACTGCCATTGGGCAAGTCAAAACGCATCGAAATTTTGTCGAGCACTAGACTGGACATGATCAGGCTCCCGGATTGTTTTTGTTTTCATTTGGCCGGGCTCTTTGAAGGTTAAGTCCAGCATCACAGATTAACTGTGCATAAAAAAAAGCCCGGCGCGAGGTAAACTTGCGCCGGGCCTTCGATTAAAGCGATTACATCGCGCTGGCAGAAGCCAGTGCACTTGTGTTCACCGTTGGTGCATAAGTATCGAGCGCACCGTCGATGGAGCCCGCGTTAACGAAGACGTCTGCAACGCCTTTCATGAACGACTGTGCCGTGCCACCGAGCCATGCCGAGCCAAGCTGCTCGTCGATGGATGGAAAGTTGAAGGTCGCCAGCGTCTGAGCGGTCGCTTCTTCGTCCATACCAGCGTCTTTTGCGATGACCGGGATCATTGCTTCAGCGGCTGCGCCACCAGCATTCCAAACAGCGTTGGCGTCTGCCGTCACTTTAAGGAACTTGGCAAGAAGTTCGCCTTCTTCGGCGATGAAGTTCGCAGGCGCAGTCGTGGCGTCAAATACCAAGATGCCCAGCTCTTCTTTTTCTGCACCAGTCAGAAGAATGTTGCCGCTTTCCTTCATGCGACGCAGCGCGCCACCCCAGCCACAGGCCATGTCGATGGACCCTTGAGCAAGTGCAGCCGCACCTTCTGCAGGTGCCATGTCAACAACGTCAAGAGATGCGAGATCAACACCGAAGTGCGCCATCTGGCTCAGGAAGCCGTAGTGCGCAGCCGTACCGAGCGGAACAGCAACTTTTTTGCCTGCCAAATCGCCAGCGCTCATTTTGTCGATCTCGAGATCCGTGCGCACGACGCAGTTATCGTTTTCGGAGTAGGACACAGCAACGTCGACGATCTGGATGTCTTGACCGGCAGATGTTGCAACAACGAAGGGTGGAACGCCTTGGCTGACCGAGATCTGAACGTCGCCGGATGCCATGGCAGCGGACATTGCCGTGCCTGTGTCAAAGCTGACCCAGTTGATCTTGACGCCCATTGCTTCTTCATAAGCGCCGGTTACTTTTGCGTGCTGAAACGGCATTGGCCATTCGAGAAAGTAAGCCACTGTAATCTCGTCAGCCGCTTTCGCTGCGCCTACGGAGGCCATCAGTGCCATGACGGCTGCAGTGCAGCCGAGAGTGAGTTTCGTTTTCATACTATTCTTCCCTGTAGTTCCCGGGTTTTTGTTGTTGACCCGCTTTAATTCACGGCCGCGACTATAGACGCATAAAAAAAGAAGCCCATAGGTCCAGTTCATGTATCATGCTTAGTGCCAATTTGTGCGTCGGCTTTGTCCAGTCGTGACGGAAAAAGAATTTTCTGGCTCTATGCCGGAAGCAAGTCTGGCCCTAACCTGTTATTTGGGAATGGCGCAAAACAAATCGTCAAGCCGCATGATAATGCGAAATAGAGCGAGGGGAATGCCGTGAATACGCAAATGACCAAGAACGACCTTACGCATATTGTAGAAGCCGATCGGGCCCATCTTTGGCATCATTTGATGCAGCATAAATCGCTTGAAACGTCCGATCCACGCATCATCGTTGAAGGTAAAGGCATGCGGGTCTGGGACCAGCACGGTAAAGAGCATCTTGATGCCGTCTCCGGCGGTGTCTGGACGGTCAATGTTGGCTATGGGCGGGAACGCATCGCAAATGCCGTTCGCGATCAATTGGTCAAGATGAACTATTTCGCGCAATCTGCCGGGTCCATTCCGGGGTCAATTTTCGCCGAGAAGCTCATTTCCAAAATGCCGGGTATGAGCCGTGTCTATTATGTGAACTCGGGCTCGGAGGCCAATGAGAAGGTCTTCAAGTTGGTGCGTCAGATTTCTCACAAGCTGTATGGCGGGAAGAAACACAAGATCCTCTATCGCGACCGGGATTACCATGGTTCGACGCTTGCGACGATGTCAGCTGGCGGTCAGAACGAGCGCAACGCACAATATGGTCCTTTTGCACCGGGT
>JARFRG010000066.1 GCA_029287375.1 Boseongicola sp.
GCCCAAGCAGTGAGATTGCATTTGCTCTTTTGGCGGCTGTGAACCAACGGAACGATCCCGATCAGGACAATACGTCCATTTCAATCATCAAGATAAACCGCACAAAGTCTGCGGCGGCCTCGGTGCCGGAATACAGGTCGCTTCGCGCAGCGGGCGGGATGTCACAGACGCGGCTATTGTCTTTTCCCGGCGATCGTTGAGGCTGCGTTAAGCCATCAGGGCAGGCGCCCAGTATGGATGGATTTTGCCAAAATCTTTGCATCTTATCCCATGCGATCAGACGCTCTGTGTTTGAAGTCGCGCGCGTGCGTCGGTATGGTTTTGCCTGAACAAACAAACCCGTCGGAGCCTGCTGAATGCCGGACTATGTCATCTCGCCGCCACAGCCCGTTACCCTGCCAATCGCAGGCACCTCTGCGCTTTTTCCGGTCCGCCGTGTCTATTGCATCGGACGCAACTATGCGGCGCATGCCATCGAAATGGGCCACGACCCGGACCGCGAACCGCCATTCTTTTTTCAAAAGAACCCCGATAATCTCGATCCTTCCGGTGTCTTTCCCTACCCAACCCAAAGCCATGACGTGCATCACGAAGCCGAGATGCTGGTCGCCCTTGCCAGTGGCGGAACCGATATCGCGATCGAAACGGCCCTTGATCACGTCTACGGCTATGGCCTTGCGCTGGATATGACACGGCGCGATCTGCAGGGTGCACAAAAGAAACTGGGACGCCCCTGGGAAATCGGGAAGGCGTTCGAGCGCTCGGCCCCGTGTGGTCCGATCCATCCCGTCGCGGCAGTCGGCCACCCCGATGCTGGGGCCGTTTCACTGACAGTGAATGGGGCGGTTCGCCAATCGGGGGATCTCAACCAGATGATCTGGAAAGTACCGGAAATGATCGCTTATCTGTCCATGTATTTCGAACTGGTGGCGGGTGATATCATCCTGAGCGGTACTCCGTCCGGCGTTGGTCCGGTGGAACGCGGTGATGAGATGGTGATGTCAATCGACGGTTTGGGGGCTTTGACGGTGCAGGTGATCTAAGCGCCGCGCGTCAAGTGTAATAGTCGCGATACCATGCCACGAACTGATCCATGCCGTCCGAGATCGGAGTGTCTGGTCTATAGCCTGTGAGGGCTTCCAGCAAATCGGAATTGGCCCATGTGCCGGGGACATCGCCCATTTGCATGTCCATGAAATTCTTTTCGATGGGCACGCCAACAGCGCGTTCGATTTCGGCGATGAAATCCATCAAAGGCACTTTCTCGCCATTGCCGATGTTGACGACGCGGTGCGGGGCGACGGCGGAAAGCGTGTCGCCGGCGATGGGTGCGGGGCGGTCGTCCACGGGCAGGGGGGGCACATCGATCAGCAATCGAACCGCCTTTACCAGATCGCCCACATAGGTGAAATCGCGGGTCATCTGGCCATGGTTGTAGACGTCGATTGGCGTGCCTTCGAGCGCCGCTTTCACGAATTTGTAGAACGCCAGATCGGGGCGGCCAAAGGGGCCGTACACCGTAAAGAACCTGAACATCGTCACAGGTATTCCCCACAAGTGCGCATAGGCGTGCGCCATATTTTCGTTGGATTTTTTCGTGGCGGCATAGATCGTGAGCGGTGCGTCCGTGGGGTGGGTTTCGGCAAATGGCATGTCGGGGTTTGCGCCATATACGGACGATGTTGAGGCCATCAAAAGATGGCTGGGCGCGACGGCTTTGACGCATTCCAAAAGGTTGAATGTGCCAAGAATATTGGTCTCGACATAGGACCGTGGGTTTTCAAGGCTGTAGCGCACCCCGGCCTGTGCGGCGAGGTGGATCACAATGTCAGGTTCGGCGCGGGTAAAGGTCTCGGTGAGCGCTTCCATGTCTTCAAGTCGGCCCTCAACGGCTCTGAAGCCCTCGTTTTGAAGCAACATCTGATGGCGGCGTTGCTTCAGCGCGACATCGTAGTAGTCGGTCATGGCGTCGAACCCGACGACCTCAAAGCCTGCGGCCAAAAGCTCTTTCGACAGGTGGTAGCCAATGAATCCAGCGCTGCCGGTCACCAATACGCGTCGGCCTTTTGCGCTCATCGTGGTTGTCCTTTTGTTGGCAACCCCAAGCGGGGCCGTGGTGCAGTGTTCCAGGGTACCTGATTGCAGGCCATTTACAAAAAAGACCACCCCGGTCGGGATGGTCTTTTGGATTGCGGTCGTGAAAGCGCCTTAGCCGATGATGGCGTTCAGAGTGGGCGAGGGCCGCATGATCGCCGTTGTCTTTTCGGGATCAGAATGGAAATACCCGCCAAGGTCCGCCGCACCGCCCTGAACCTCAAGAAGTTCCGCGGTGATTTTGGCTTCGTTTTCCGCCAGTTGCGCGGCGATAGGCGTGAAATGCGCGGCCAATGCGGCGTCGTCTGTTTGTGTCGCCAGCGCCTTGGCCCAATAGAGCGCAAAGTAGAAATGGCTGTCACGGTTGTCGGGTTGGTTGACTTTGCGCCCGGGCGACTTGTTGTGGTCAAGAATGCCCTGCGTTGCGGCATCCACCGCGACGCCCATGATCCGGGCGCGCTCGTTGTTCTTGGTTTCGCCCAGAAATTTCAAGCTTTCGCCAAGCGCGCAGAATTCACCAAGCGAGTCCCAGCGCAAGTGGTTTTCTTCGACCAACTGCTGCACATGTTTGGGTGCAGAGCCGCCCGCGCCGGTCTCAAACAGACCGCCACCGTTCATCAATTTGACGATCGACAACATCTTGGCCGAGGTGCCGAGTTCCAGAATGGGGAACA
>JARFRG010000036.1 GCA_029287375.1 Boseongicola sp.
TCGCGCGCCACGGCGAACCTCAAGACCTCATGGGATTCTTCATCCTCCACGAAGGCGCTATCCAAATGGTCGACGGCGTCTTGGCCGAGATCGACTACGACGACATCCCCGGCGAAACCTCAGAAGCGCAAATCACCGAAAGCGGCTATGTGGGTTTCACCGATCACTACTGGATGACCGCCCTCGTCCCCGCTGAAAACACGCCCCACACATCGCGTATCCAGTATGTGCCGGGATCAGACGTCTACCAGGCCCTCACTGTCTACCCGACCATCGAAGTCGCGGCAGGCACCGCCCATGACACAACAACGCGGGTCTTTGCGGGTGCCAAGGAATGGGACACGATCCGAAACTACGAGGCAGGCCGCAACGTCATTGGTCTCAGCGCATCAATCTCATACTTTTTCGGATTTTCGGATCAAACCGGCGTCGATGGGTTCGTCGAATCTATCGACTGGGGTTTATTCCAGTTCCTGACAAAGCCCATCTTCTTCGTCCTCCATGAACTCAATCTGCTGATCGGCAACATGGGTCTCGCAATCATCGCGCTCACTCTGCTGATCAAGGCGCTCCTCTTCCCGCTCGCGCGCAAATCCTACATCTCGATGGCCAAGATGAAGGAACTTCAGCCTGAAATGGAGAAGATCAAAGAGCGTGCCGGCGACGATCGCCAGAAACTCCAGACCGAGATGATGGGGCTCTACAAGAAAGAGAAAGTGAACCCCGCTTCTGGCTGTTTGCCGATCCTGCTTCAGATTCCGATCTTCTTTTCGCTCTACAAAGTTATTTTCGTCACCATCGAATTGCGCCACGCGCCCTTCTTTGGTCCGTTCCAGGATCTCAGCGCCCCGGACCCGACGTCGATCTTCAACGTCTTCGGCCTCTTGCCCTACGCCGCACCCGATCCCGGCAGCATCCTTGCACTGATATTCATCGGTATCTTGCCGCTGCTCCTGGGCATCTCGATGTTCATGCAACAAAAGCTGAACCCGGCCCCCACGGATGCAACACAGGCAATGATCTTTGCCTGGATGCCTTGGGTTTTCATGTTCATGCTCGGCGGATTCGCCAGCGGCCTTGTCGTATACTGGATTGCAAACAACACCATTACTTTCGTCCAGCAGTACACAATCATGCGAACCCACGGCTACAAACCAGACATCTGGGGCAATATCCGTTCCGGGACAAAAACCGGCGATGCGGGCAAGCCAAGTGCGGATAACAAAGACACCGCACCTTCGAAAAAACCGGACCCAAAGTCCAAAAAATGACCTCCAGCGTCACCCAAATTCTGCGTCATCCGCTAAAATCGATTGGCAGAGAGGCGCTGACCGAGGTCGAACTTTCCGCAGGAAAGTGGATGCCGTTCGATCGCAAATGGGCAGTCGCGCACGAACGCTCGAAATTGGATGGCGGCTGGAGCAAAAAGGCAAACTTCCTACGAGGTGTCGCGTCGCCCTCTCTTATGGCTGTCGAGGCAAAACTGGACACCGCCGCCAAAACTCTGACGTTGTCTCATCCCACGCAAGACTCCATCACAATTGCGCCCGACACCCCCGAAGGCGCGAAAAAGCTTATCGATTGGTTGCATGACCTCTGGCCTATTGACCTGCCGTCCCCAACTCAAATCTACCGCGCCAAGAACGCGCACCTCACGGATGTCCCTGACCCCTGGATCGCGATTAATACGACCGCCTCGCTGAAATCCCTGTCCAACCGTGTCGGCAGCGTGCTGTCGCCACATCGGTTTCGTGGGAATATCTGGATCGACGGAACGGCCGCATGGGAAGAAGCCTCATGGATTGGCAAGACCCTTCAGATCGGTGCGGCAACTCTGGAAGTCAAAGCACAGATCACCCGCTGCAAAGCGACCATGGCCAATCCCGACACAGGCCTGCGCGACGTTGACGTCCTCGGAACCTTGAATGACCTCGGCCACCAGGAATTTGGCGTCTACGCCCAAGTCGTGCATTCTGGCCGCATCGCTCTCAACGACCCGGTCGAAATTTTATGATGCAACTCCCTTTCCCCATTGCGACGTTCGAGCCTTCCGATCTGGAAACGGGCCGCATACTTTTCGCGGGCGAAACCGACTTCCTCAAGGGTGTCGTTGCGATGGACGGCATGCCCCCGGCAGATCGCCTCGAAGTCTGCTTTGCCGGGCGCTCAAACGTCGGAAAATCTACGCTGATCAATGCGCTTGCCGGACGAAAAGGCTTGGCACGCGCCTCAAACACTCCGGGCCGCACCCAAGAGATCAACTTTTTCACGCTGGGCGAGGAACGCTACCTTGTCGACCTTCCAGGCTATGGCTTTGCCAACGCTCCGGTGAAAGTCGTCGAGAAATGGCAGCGCCTTTTGAAATCCTATCTCGCCGGACGCCAAAACCTGCGCCGCGCCTTCGTCCTGATTGATGCCCGTCACGGCGTCAAATCCGTTGACGAAGAGATCATGAATTTGCTCGATACCACCGCCGTCACATTCCAGGTCGTCCTGACAAAGGCCGACAAGGTGAAATTGGTTGACCGCGAAACAGTGCTCACACAAGTCAGAAGCGCGTTGTCAAAGCACCCCGCAGCCTTCCCCGAGATCGTCCTGACCTCTTCGGAGAAGGGCGACGGGATTGACACGCTGCGGGCGATCATTGCAACGCTGACTTGAGCCCTGCGGCACAAACCTCTAACCAAGCGGCAAGAGGACACCATGAGACCCCGTGACATGAACCGCGACTGGATTGCCACCGCAAGAACCTTAAGCCAGGCGCTGCCTAACATGCAGCGCTACGATGGCGCGACCGTGGTGATCAAATTCGGCGGTCACGCGATGGTCGATGACGACGCCATGGACGGCTTTGCCCGAGATGTCGTGCTGATGCGACAGGTGGGCGTGAACCCGATTGTGGTTCATGGCGGTGGTCCAATGATCAACGACATGCTGGCGCGGCTCGACATCAAATCCGAATTTGTGAACGGCAAGCGTGTAACAGACGCGGCAACCGTCGAAGTCGTCGAGGCCGTGCTGTCAGGCCGCGTCAACAAACGTATCGTCCAGGCCATCAACCGCCAGGGCGGCCGCGCCGTCGGCCTGTCTGGCAAAGATTCGAACCTGATGATCTGCGAACAGACCGACCCGGCCCTTGGCTTTGTCGGCTCACCGGTCGCGTTGGATCCGTCCATTCTTCGCACGCTCACAGACGCCGAGAACATCCCCGTCATTGCGCCGATTGGCGCCGGGCGGGACGGCGAGACATTCAATGTGAACGGTGACACGGCAGCGGGCGCAATCGCAGCCAGCCTTGCCGCCGACCGGCTCTTGCTGCTGACCGATGTCGAAGGCGTCAAGGACAGCCAAGGCCGTATCCTCACCGAAATCACGCCCGAGCAAATCCGCGCGCTCACCGCCGACGGCACCATAGCGGGCGGAATGATCCCAAAAACCGAAACCGCCCTGACGGCAATCGAAGGCGGCGTGCGCGCTGTCGTGATCCTTGATGGACGCGCGCCCAACGCCTGCCTTCTGGAATTGTTCACCGATCACGGTGCCGGCAGTCTGATCCGCCCTGTGCGATGACACTCGCGCGGATCGAAACCCGCGTCAGACAAGATCATCTCGACGTCTTTGGCGCTTTTCACACAACCCCGACCGACAATCTTGCCAACATGGCTACAGTGATCCTCCTCGGCCCGCTCGAACCCGCCTTCTGGCCACATTTCACGCAGTCGCACGAATACCTCGACGCCAAAGCAGACCCACTCGACCGCTGGTCAACACGTGTGATCGAACAGGCGGCCCACGATCTCGGCGGCGAGGCCCGCTTCCCCTTTGACGCCCCGGTCCAACCCTTCATCTCATGGGCGATCCGGTCCGGGCGCGCTTGGCAATCCCCGGTGCAGCTTCTCGTCCACGACACCGCGGGCCTTTGGGTCTCATATCGCGGCGCAATCCTGTTGCCTGACCGCCTCGACCTGCCGACACAGCGCCAAAGTCCCTGTGACACCTGCCCAGACACCCCCTGCACCACCGCGTGCCCGTCACAGGCGCTCACAGACGCGGGTTACACCCTCCCGGTCTGCCACAGCTACCTCGACACCAAAGACGGCCAGTCGTGCATGTCACAAGGCTGCGCAGTGCGTCGCTCTTGCCCTGTCAGCAAAAATTATCCAAGGATGGACGCACAAAGCGCCTTTCATATGGACAAGTTCCACCCATGACGCTGACCCTGATCCTGACCCGCCACGCAAAATCCAGCTGGGGAGACCCGGATCTTGACGATTTCGACCGAACGCTGAACAACCGCGGACGTCGCTCCGCTGACGCCATCGGAGGCTGGCTGGCCAAGAACGGCTACTTGCCTGACATCGTCGTGGTCTCGGGCGCACGACGCACTGTCGAAACCTGGAGCCGCATGGCCCACCACTTTCCCGACACTGCCACAATGAGCAGTAATCCCGGACTTTACCTTGCAAGCGCGCAAGCCATCCTTGGCATCCTGCGCACCCAGACAAGCCCAACATGCATGATCATCTGCCACAATCCGGGCATCGCGGACTTTGCTCACCGGATATCAGCCACAGCCCATCCGCACCCACGCTTCAGCGATTATCCCACCGGAGCCACCGCGATCATCCGCTTTGATGCAACCGACTGGAACACAATCGACTGGGCCACAGGCACACCCGAAGAATTCATCGTCCCTCGCGACCTGATACCCTAAAACCCAAAAGAGCCAGACAATCGCCTAGCTCTTCTTCTTGGAAAAAATACTCTGGGGAGCGCGAGGGGCAAAGCCCCTCGCCTTGCGCCAAGGGCGCAGCGCAATCTACTAGTGCCCGAGAATTTGGCTCAGGAACAACTTGGTGCGATCCGACTGGGGATTGTTAAAGAAGGCTTCCGGCTCGTTCTGCTCCACGATCTGACCGGCATCCATAAAGATCACGCGGTTCGCCACCTGACGGGCAAAACCCATCTCGTGAGTCACGCAAAGCATCGTCATGCCCTCTTCAGCAAGCTCGATCATCGTATCAAGAACTTCCTTGATCATCTCCGGGTCAAGCGCCGATGTCGGCTCGTCAAATAGCATGATCCGTGGGCGCATGCACAAAGACCGCGCAATCGCCACACGCTGCTGCTGACCACCCGAAAGCTGGCCGGGATACTTGTCGGCCTGCTCAGGGATCTTCACCTTCGGCAGAAAATGCATCGCCGTCTCTTCGGCTTCCTTCTTGGGTGTCTTGCGCACCCAGATCGGAGCCAGCGTACAGTTCTCCAAAATCGTGAGGTGCGGGAACAGGTTAAAGTGCTGAAAGCACATCCCCACTTCCGACCGGATCTTGTCGATGTTCTTGAGGTCCGACGACAACAACGTGCCATCCACCTCGATCGACCCCGCCTGATGCTCTTCCAATGCCTTGATGCACCGGATCAGCGTCGATTTGCCCGAACCGGACGGACCACAGATAACAATCCGCTCGCCCCTCTGAACCGTCAGGTCGATGTCGCGCAGCACGTGAAACGTGCCATACCACTTGTTCATGTTCTGGATGGTGATTGCCACTTCATCCGACACTTGCATTTGTGCAGCTTCAGCCATGATTGCGTTCCTTAGTGGTGATCTGTTTGCAGCTGGCGTTCAAGCCACTGCGAATATTGCGAGATTGAGTAGCAGACGACAAAGAACAGCAGCGCGGCAAATCCGTAGACTTCCCAATAGATGCTGATCCAGTCCGTCGACTGTTGGATCGGTCCGCGGATCATGCCAACGATGTCGAACATCGAAATCACCGAAACCAGCGTCGTGTCTTTGAACAGACCCACCGCGACGTTGACGATACCCGGGATCGAGATCTTCAACGCTTGTGGCAGGATGATCAGACGCGTCGCTTGTGCATAGTTCAATCCCAGACTGTCAGCCGCCTCGTATTGACCCTTTGGCAAGGCGGCAAGGCCACCCCGGATCACCTCGGCAATATACGCCGAAGAGAACATCGTGATCATGATGATCACGCGCAGGATCAGATCAAAGTTCGAGTTTGGCGGCATGAAATAGGCCAGCATCACGTTTGCCACGAAAAGCAGCGTGATAAGTGGCACACCCCGGACAAACTCGATGAAGACCACACAGACGCCCTTGATCAAAGGCATGTTGGACTGTCGTCCAAGCGCCAGAACAATACCGAGAGGCACAGAGAGCGACACACAGACCGTTCCAAGGATCATGCACAGCATAAACCCACCCATGTCACGGGACGGCACTGCCTGAAGCTCCAGCGGAATAATGCTGTTCAATGTCCCCGACACCGGCCCAAGCAAATAGGCGAGCATAAAGTAAATCGCGAACAGCGCGGTCACGATTGTCACCAAACCACCATCTTCGGCACTTTGGTAAATCGCGTATCCCACGAAAATACCCATCGGGATAAAGCAGACATAGGTAAAAATGCCCGCCGCCCAGAACAGGATATACGGCACAATGCTTAGCCCGGAAGCTCCGATGTTGTTGGCGATAAACACCAACTCGCCAGCCCCTTTGAACAAAAGCCAAGCAAGCCCAAGCCCCGATACAAGCCCCACAGCGCCCGCAAGAATCTGGCGCGTACTGATCGCCATGCCCTCAACCAGACGAAACACCATGGCCGTTGCGATGATTGACGCCGCCACCATGACCGGAAGCCAAAGCGTGCCACCCCAGATCAGCCAGAATGCGACAAAGGGATAAATCGCCGTCAGGATCAGCATCTTCCGTGGAAGATACTTTCCGAACAAGGCAGGTGCCGCCGCAACCAGCAGCAACAAGAACGCAATAAGAGGGCGCCAATAGGCGTCCTGCGGGTATTTGAACCCAAAGACCAAATGGTCCCAACGATCCACGAGCACCGCAAAACAAGCGCCAGTCTTCCCCGCAAGGATGTCGCGGCACTCCCGGATCGACCCCGCATCCCAGACACCGTTGTAGAACCAGGGCGCGGCTCCGACCAAGATCTTAAAGACGAGATAAAGAGCAATCAGTGTCATGATCGTATTAAACCAGCCCGAGAACAGGTTCTCGCGCACCCACTTCACAGCACCCGATTCAAGCATCGGCGGCGGTTGCTGTGGAATTTCGGTTTCCCGCACGAAGGCGACGGATTGTGCGTGTGTATCGCTCATATCAACGCTCCTGTAGCTTCATGCGGTTGTTGAAGATGTTCATAAAGAACGAGATCAACAGCGACACAGTGAGATAAAACAGCATCAGCAACAGGATCGTCTCAATCGCACGACCAGTCTGAAGCAGGGTAATGCCGCCAAGCGTTCCGGTGACATCCATATACCCAACAGCAATCGCCAACGACGAGTTCTTGGTGATGTTCAGATACTGCGAGATCAGCGGGGGAATAATGACCCGAAGCGCCTGTGGCAAAACCACAAGGCTCATGATCCGGTTTGGACGCAAGCCCAGCGCCCCCGCAGCTTCGGTCTGACCCTTTGATATCGCCAGGATACCTGCGCGGACGTTCTCCGCGATGAACGCTCCCGTATAGATCGCAAGTGCAAACCAAAGCGCAATGAGCGAGCCGAGGATCGTAATCCCCCCCCGGAAGTTAAAGCCCGCAAGCGCCGGGTATTCCAGCGATATGGGACCGCCGAGGATCAGCTGCATCAGGATTGCAGGCACAAAAAACAATCCGACCGATGGCCAGAATGTCGGGATCAATCGCCCGTGATCGAACAGTTGTTTGCGAGAATATGAGCGGAATGCAAAAATTCCGATGATCGACAGGATGAAAACCCCGAAGACCAGAAACGATCCGTCACCCAAGACAGGTTTGGGCAGATAAACGCCCCGGTTTGTAACAGCAATACTGTCGAACAACATCATAGACGCGACCGGATCATCGCCTCGGAAATCGCGCGGCGACGGTGCCACGTTAATCATCACCGAGAAGATAATCAGGATCCAGATCAGCACCGGCACATTGCGGAAGATCTCGACGTAGATCGCCATAATCTTGCTGACGATCCAGTTGTTGGACAACCGCAAAACACCCGCGATGACGCCAAATATCGTGGCCGTGACACAGGCCAGGAACGCAACGATGAGTGTATTGAGAAGCCCGACCAGAGCGGCGCGTCCGTGACTGGACTGGCTGTCATACTCGATAGGCCGCTGGTTGATGTCGTATCCAGAAGGCTCGCCTAGAAAGGCATATGAAATGTTCAGACCCGCTTCCGTCAGGTTCCGCACAAGGTTGCCACCGACAAAGGCCATAAAGGCAATGATGGCGACAAGCGCGATGAACTGGAAAGTTAAGGATCGATATCGTGTATCGTTCAAAAGCATCGAAAGCTTGAACGATCCGTTTAAAGCCTTGACCGGCTGGTCGGCAAGTGTCGTCATGAGTGACGTTCCCCGTCGATTTGGCGCTTATTTACGCACTCTTGATGGTGCAGCGCTATCAGAAATCCGACCCCCCACGGGCCAGAAAGTGAAAGGGCGCGAGGTATGCCTCGCGCCCTAACGTCGATCTTAGCGGAATGGCGGCGCGTACAACAGGCCACCTTCGGTCCACTGAGCGTTTAGGCCACGGGACAGATTGATCAGAGTGGATTCACCGATGTTCGCATCAAAGATTTCACCATAGTTGCCAGCAACGGCGAGGGCGCGCTCGGCCCAGTCACTGTCAAGACCCAGCATGCCGCCCAGGTTACCCTCAGATCCCAGAAGACGGTTAATCTCCGGATTGTCAGTTCCGGCAGCCATCTCGGCCAGGTTAGCCGATGTCACACCAAGCTCCTCTGCCGCGATCAGCGCATTCAGCGTCCAGCGCACGATGTCGCCCCACTCGTTGTCGCCGTGACGCACAAGCGGACCAAGCGGCTCTTTCGAGATGATCTCAGCCAGAATAATGTGTGCCGTCGGATCTTCGAAGTTTGCGCGCTGAGCGGCCAGAGCCGATGCGTCTGTTGTATAGGCGTCGCACGAACCAGCAGTGTACTGTTGGGCAGCTTCTGCGCCGGTTTCAACAGGGACCGGCTCGTAGCTGATGCCATTTCCGCGGAAAAAGTCAGCCAGGTTAAGCTCAGTCGTGGTGCCGGTCTGGATGCAGATTGTTGCACCGTCGAGTTCCTTGGCCGAAGTCACACCAAGATCGCGGCGCGCCATGAAGCCCTGACCGTCATAGTAGTTCACGCCGGTAAATTCGAACTTAAGGTCAACGTCGCGGCTGAACGTCCATGTGGTGTTACGTGCCAGCATGTCGATCTCGCCCGAAGCAAGCGCGGTAAAGCGTGTCTTGCCTGTAGTCGGAACAAACTCAACAGCGTCCGAGTCACCCAGAACAGCAGCGGCAACCGCGCGGCATACAGCCACGTCGAAACCCTGCCATACGCCATTCGCGTCAGGTTCAGCGAACCCCGGAACGCCAGTTGTCACGCCGCAGTTCATTTTGCCGCGCGCCTTTACTTCGTCGAGTGTCGCAGCGCTCGCAACGCCTGATGCAAGTGCTGCAGTCGCCAAAGCGCCAAAAAATACAGTTTTTTTCATTTTTACCTCTTCCTGATTGGCCGCAACATTTGCGGCAAACAAACCCTCCCAGGTCCGCACATAAAGTCAGACCGTAGCAAGCCACGGTCGAATGACAGGGATGGTGTGCGGATTCCCCCCCCAAGGTCAAGAGCGACCGCCTCTTTTCTAAGCCGTACTCAGATTCGAACAAATTTGTTTCAAACCATGATCTTACATAGCATATTTGCTTATTTTTCAGGCGCTCAGGAAGAAATCAGCAGCATGGAGAAAGGCTGCACGCTTGACTTCAGCCATGGTATCCGCCTCTTCGTCGCGTCCCCATTGCTCGATCTGCCACTCTTCGTCCAAGCGCGAAAAGCCCCATGCAGCGCTGGGGCTGCAGTGATTTTCAATCACCGCCAAAGCCAGAATATACGACCCGGACAGCGTAACGAGATCATGGAAACCCGTGATTGAAAAATTGCTCATCGACGACATTACGTTGCGTAACGAGGCCAGAGTTTCGCCTCTTTGCGCCACGGGCATCACTCCGGCAGTGGTCAAAAGCCGCGCGCCGTATCGATTCTCTGCCCAATCCAGAATCGGGTCCCAGATGTCGGACTGCTTTTGAACAAGCGCAGAAGGCCCCTCTGCTCGGTAGCTTAACAGGTCTGTTCCGGCGTATTCGATCAGATGGTCTTCAACCTCGACACGCTGAACCGAAAGCTTGTCGATTGCGGAATTTGCAGACCGCGTCCAAGGCATTGTTGTCGGATCAACCCGTTCCGTCTGGGCATCCCATTCTCCCGCGATACGCTCGGCCATGGCACGCGTCGGCACCGTCAAAAGCGCTTTCCCCGGCGTACGCACATTGCGCCCGTCCAGTGTCACCGTGAACCCGCCATCAACTGGCACGATTTCAGTCGACGTCCAGAACCGTTTCAGCGCCCATTCGCTCAAAGCTCTTCCTCATCAAACGGATCCACCGGCACATCTTGGGCGCGCCAGTCCAGCATCTCCCATGTGCGCGCAATATGCTCAGGCAACGGCGCGACAAGAGATACTTTGCGGCCCGTGATCGGATGCTTGAAATTCAGATAGCGCGCGTGAAGATGCAGCTTGCGACTCACTTCTCCGCCCAGTTGCGCGCCCCAGCCATCGCCCAGATTTTCCTGTGCGGAACCGCCATATTTGCCGTCCCCCACAATCGGATGCCCAAGCTCGGCCATATGCGCGCGCAGCTGATGCGTACGCCCGGTGATCGGCACCAAGGCCATCCAGCTGACGCGTTTTGCAAGGGACGCCAAAACCGCATAATCCGTTGTCGCGCGCTTTGCATCCGGCGTCGCATCGACCTCGCGCGGATGAATGCACTGCATCTTCTCGCCCTCGCCGCCGGACCCGTGGCCGGGCGCTTTCACCAGACCATAGCGCACAGTTCCCATAAGCGGATGCGGCACGCCAGCGACTGCGGCCCAATAGATCTTGCGCGTATCATGCGACCGAAATGCCTCTGACATCGCCGCCGCCGCCGTGCGCGTTCGCGCTAAAAGCAAAATCCCCGATGTATCCTTATCAAGCCGATGGACCAGCCGGGGTTTCTCGTCCGATCCAAACCTAAGCGCATCCGCCATGCCATCCACATGACGCGTTTGCTTGCTACCGCCCTGTGACGGAAGACCCGGAGGTTTGTTGATCGCGATCAAATGCTCATCGCGCCAGATCACGCTCTTCTGGATCAATTCAGCATCAGCATCAGATACGGTTGACCGTACCAATGCCGGGGCCGCCGTATCCGGAAGTGGCGGGATACGCACGGTCTGCCCGGCCTCAAGCCGCGTCGCCGCCTTGACCCGGCCCCCGTCCACACGAATCTCGCCCTTTCGGCACAGCTTTTCGATGCGCCCCTGCTGCACATGCGGAAACTGACGCCGGAACCAACGATCCAGTCGTTGATCCGCATCATCTATCGCCACCGTCAGCGTCTGCACACCGCTCATGCCATCAAACTCCGCGCGACCCAAAGCCCGGCCACCAATCCACCAATCGACAAAACCACCGACAAACCGACATAAAGCGCCGCCTGCCCGATCTCGCCACGTTCATACAAGGTCACGGCCTCCAGCGAAAATGCCGAAAACGTCGTGAACCCGCCCAAGAATCCAGTCATCACCAAAGGCGACATCCATGTGAGACCGCGCTGCGCGGCCACCACAACAAACACACCCATCAAAAACGACCCCAAAACATTCACCGTCAGGATCGCGACCGGAAAGCCATGCCCGACCGCGCGCACGATCGCAAGGCCAACGCCATACCGCGTCATGGCCCCCAGGGCGCCCCCAAGTCCGACTGACAGAAAATGTCCCAACATGCGCCGTGCTGTCACCCTTGGGCGGCCTATTGTCAACTCTCGCCGCGCTTGGCCCTCAGTTTCACAAAGTAATCCAACCGCCGTTTCAACTCGCGCTCGAACCCACGCTCCACCGGCAAATAGTAGATGCCGCGCTTCATTCCTTCGGGGAAATAGTTCTGCCCGGAAAAGCCATCCTCAGCATCATGGTCATAGGCATACCCTGCCCCATAGCCCTGATCTTTCATCATCGATGTCGGAGCATTCAGGATATGTTTCGGCGGAGGCTCCGACCCCGTTTGTTTCGCCACTGCCCGCGCTGCTTTATAGGCCGCGTACAAAGCGTTCGATTTCGGAGCAAGCGCCAGATACGTCACCGCCTGCGCCAGCGCCAACTCCCCCTCGGGCGATCCAAGTCGCTCATACGTTTCCCAGGCCTCGATACACATCGCCTGCGCCTGCGGATCGGCCAGCCCAATATCCTCGACCGCCATCCGCGTTATCCGCCGCGCCAGATACCGGGGGTCTTCGCCCCCCTCCAGCATCCGCGCAAACCAATAAAGCGCCGCATCCGGGTCCGACCCCCGCACCGATTTATGCAATGCCGAGATCAGATTGTAATGCGCATCCCCCGACTTGTCGTATTGCGCCGCACGACGCGTCAATCGCTTGGTCAATGTTGCCGTGTCGATCTTGTCAGCACTGGCCCAGGACAAAACCTGCTCGACCAAATTCAGCAACGCTCGCCCGTCTCCGTCCGCCATTTCCAAAAGCGCATCGCGCGCGGGACCGTCCAACGGCAACGGCTGCCCCGCATCACGCTCCGCACGTTGCGCCAGCAACTCAAGCGACGCCAGCGTCAAACGCTCCAGCACCATCACCTGCGAACGGCTCAACAAGGCCGAGTTCAACTCAAACGACGGATTCTCGGTGGTCGCTCCGACCAAAAGGATCGTCCCGTCCTCCATGTAAGGCAGAAACCCATCCTGCTGCGCCTTGTTGAACCGATGTATCTCGTCGACGAACAACAAGGTGCCCTGCCCGTTCGTGCGCCGTATTGTTGCTGCCTGAAACACCTTCTTCAGATCCGCAACGCCAGTGAAAATCGCGCTGATCTGCACGAAACTCATATCAGTCGCATCCGCCAAAAGCCGCGCGATGGTGGTCTTTCCAACCCCAGGTGGCCCCCAAAGGATCAGCGACGACAATTGCTTTGATGCCAGCATTGCACCCAATGGCCCGTCTTCCGCCAGAAGGTGATCCTGACCAATGACGTCGGACAGCACACTTGGCCGAAGCCGATCAGCCATCGGCCGCGGGGTACTGCCCTCGGTCTTGGGCGAAGAGGTGTCAAACAAATCTGACATGCGCGGCACAGGCTACGCCCCTGCCGCGCCAGCGAAAAGGCCAATCTGACTAGTGAAGCTTCGACGCCAGTGAGATGTTGATGCAGACACTGCGATCACCGTCGTCCGTTTCAATGACACGACCAGCGGGCTGACAGTCAATGCCCGTGCGCCGCGCAAGTCGCGGGCTGTGTTCGGGGACGATCCCCACCAGTGACGTCGCACCGAAGGTCCGCGCCGACCGGACCATCTCGTCGATCAACGCACACTGAACACGAAGCCGCAGCTTTGCAGGAACCGACTCAGACACAAACACGCGGCTGGACTCCCAGATATGCGGCGCAACGGGTGCCGGTTCGAACAACAGATCCTGAGGCAGGGTATCCAACAGGCCGTTCTGCGCATCACGGATCATATAGGAATAGATACCGCACCGTGCCGTCGTCGGTGTCAGACGCACACCGGCCAGAACTTGACCAAATTCATGCACCGCCACCCAGCGGCTCGCGGGTGTGTCGTATTGGTCGTATTCCATGCCATCCGCTTGCGGCAGATCCCAGTTCTTGTGCTCGATGAAAGTCCTATGGCGCGCGCGCAGCATGTTGGCGAAAAGCTCACCGTGGTTGTGCATGTTGTCAAAAGAGAGAGTCGTGACTTGCATTGGAAGTGCCTCCAGTCAGGGTTGGTTAAAAAACCTGATAGGAAACGAGATCCACTTAGAGCAGTTGGTATTCCCGAGCTTTCTTTAGTGCCTGAGCCGTCGTACGCGCGCCCAACCGGACACGTGCCGACTGAAGCCTCGCCTTGAATGCACTTTCGGAAATCCCGAGCTTCGCCGCCGCGGCAGTATGCCGATCCCCATCAGCCAGCAAACGCAACGCTTCTTGTTGTGCGCGCGTCAACTCCGTCGGGGGTGCGGCCGCAATGTGCAAACCATGAACAGTTTCAACGGTGCTCGCGATCTCTTCGTCGGTGAATTCACGATCGTCTCTGGCGATGCCAACGATCGTGCGTGACGTGATCGGCCCATGCGACACCACAGCCCCATATTTCAGCCCATGGTCATGAGCCTGCCCGAGAATGTTGAACGGATCCGGTAATCGGATCGCACTCCAGCGCGTTGATCCTTTGCCACCCAGCCCCCAAAAAACAAGGGGATCACGCAAAGCATACGCATTCTCATCGTAAATTTTAGTCCAGGCTTCGTCGTACGTCCGCATATAGATCATTGGCGATGCAAATCGGATGTGGAGACCGGCGGAAAACCCTTTTGGGGCTATCTCCCGAAGCGCTTCAAACCCGTCCTCAAGACCAGGCCGCTTCGCACCGGTTGTAACCGGCACTTTCTGCAAGGTCTCATAGGATTCGTTATCGCGCCACATAGAAACAACCGCCTTCACCTTATCCGCGCATCAAAGCGACGTTAAACCAGACTTGCCCTTTTAGATAGGTTGCAACACGTACAGTCAACCTTAAATTGTATTTCAGGAAAAGCACTCTCCGGGAAAACAGGCATGACCAAAGCCCTACTATGGACTGAAATAGCGACCTCTCTGCCCTCCGAGGCCAGACGAGACTTGGAACAATTTCTTGATTTCAGCGCGTTACGCACGGGACGGCCAAGCGTGGCCGAAAATCGCCTGCTCGAAACGCTTTCGATCAGCCTCGCAAAGCGACGTCACGTCAATTGAAACGAAAAAGGGCCGCCAACGGCAGCCCTTTCACATAAATTCTCGTCAAACTCAGTCTTCGAGAGCGTCTTCTTCTGCAAGGCGGGCACGGTCGCCGGCGCCTTTGGCATCAACGTCGCGGTCAACCAGTTCGATGATCGCCATTGGCGCCATATCACCATAGCGAAATCCGGCTTTCAGAACGCGGCTGTAACCACCGCTACGTTCGGCATAGCGTGGACCCAACACTTCAAAAAGCTTGGCGACATAAGCGTCCTGCTTCAACTGTGATGCCGCCTGACGACGCGCGTGCAGATCGCCGCGCTTGCCCAGCGTGATCAGCTTGTCGATAATGCGCTTAAGTTCTTTTGCCTTGGGCAAAGTTGTTTTGATTTGCTCGTGTTCAATGAGCGAGCCAGCCATGTTTGCAAACAGCGCCTTGCGGTGCTCGTGCGTGCGATTCAGGCGGCGATAGCCTCGTGCGTGACGCATGTGTCTTCTCCAAATATTTGCCCTCTACGGGCGGTTTTGCTTTGTCTGGCCAGCGATGCGTGTCACCGACTCTCCTTGGGGCAGATGCCCAAGGCGATCTTTTGGATCGCCGTTGGCCGTCAGTCGATGCGCAGGATCGATGAGAGGCCCGGTCGTCATTGGTGGGCGCGTAAACGCCCACCACTCAAAGATCAAAACTGATCTTCAAATTTCTTAGCCAAATCTTCGATGTTCTCTGGCGGCCATTCCTCGACATCCATGCCAAGGTGCAGACCCATTCCGGAAAGCACTTCTTTGATCTCGTTCAGCGACTTGCGGCCAAAGTTCGGCGTGCGCAGCATTTCTGCTTCGGTCTTTTGAATAAGATCGCCGATGTAGACGATGTTGTCGTTCTTCAGGCAGTTTGCCGAACGGACAGACAATTCCAACTCGTCGACCTTCTTGAGAAGGAG
>JARFRG010000051.1 GCA_029287375.1 Boseongicola sp.
CTGCTCCGATGATCATGATCGACTTAATGTCGGTTCTCTTCGGCATCGGACATCCCCTAGGTGGCGCAAATCGTCGTGGGTTATAGGGGCTGGGTTGGCGGGTTCAAGTTTGAAACGGCCTTTGAGAGCGTATGACGGCAATAAAGAACGCAATGGCTGCCAAAAGCAGGGCAGCATTGGTTGTCACGACGATTGCCAAGGGGCTGTCGAAAAGCGCGGAGAAGAAAGTTCGGACGGCGAGATTCGTGGGCATGACGATAAGGAACGACAACAGTATCCCGGAAACGGTTCCGAACCGGTGCAGCAGGGCGGGCAAAAAGAAGATCGCGGTCATGTAGTGGTACAGCCAACTGAGCGGCGAGACCCATGCGATGGCGATGAATGCCAGCGGCCAGAAAAGAGGGTCTTTCAGGCGAGTTTTCCAGGCAAGCCAGCCCAGACCGGCGATCGTCACGAGTTGAACACCCAGACTAATCACTGACCATAGGGCCGGCTTTGCGTAGACCTGCCACCCGGTCGCGCCGCCGGTTGCCTGAGTTGTTACCGAGGCCATGTTTTCGGTGCCGATGAGCATCACCGCGAGCAGTGGGTCCAGTGAGAAAATTGCGAGGGACGTAAGAACCGTGCCAGAGATTGCAGAGATCTCGTGGAGAAAAGCTGCGTGCATGGGCCATCCGGCGACGGCGAGTGATGTCAGCCCCAATGCCGCGCCTGTGATGACAAAGGACGAAAACGTCGCGCGGCGTCCGCCGCACAGCCAGAACAGCGCAAAGATCAAGGGATAGAGCTTAATCGCCGCAGCCAGAGCCATTGCGGCACCGCCGATGATGGGATGGTTTGATTTGTCGCGTTCAATGCCGAGCAGGATCAGGAAGGACACAATGATCTGCGGTTGCGCCTCGGAGAGTGGAAGCAGGACCACCAGCGACGTCATGGCGATTACGGCGCAGATCCCGATGAAGGCCAGCGCTGGCAAGCCCGGCGACGCAATACGCCACGCGAGATAGACCATCGCAGTGACCAGTGCGGCATTGAGAAACGACATCCCCAAAAGGAAGGCTTGAAAATCGATCGCATCCGTCAATGGGGCAAGTGCCCACGCCCAAATCGGTGGATAGATATAGGGGTAGATAGCGGACGTGGTCTCTCCTGCAAGCACCGCTGCCATCCAAGCGTCGGGCGGTTTCATTTGGAAGGTGTCGCCAGACACAGCGTAAACAGCGGCGGGACCATTCTCAAAAAATGCAGCCGCCAACCACAGCGACTGAAGATCGTAACCGGACGCGCGATAAAACATGGCAATCAAAGCGAGAAATAATAGCCCAAGCAAAAGCGCCGGGCGTGTGAATGCGCTGGAGTCCTGTGATGCCATGTTTGTATGCAGACCTTCTTTGCTGTGTTCTTTTCGTGTTTTGCGGCATTGGCAAAGAAAAATGGCGGCTTTTGTGCAGTTTGAGAGGTGTCGTGATGCGTTTGCGACAGGGCTTTGGGTTGACTTCCGGTCTGCGAAACGGTGTATCGGCCCGATCCTCTATCTGACGCCTGAAGGGGCTTTTACATGCACGCCTTTCGCAGCCATACTTGCGCCGAACTGAATGCCTCACATGTTGGGGAGACCGTCCGCCTTTCAGGATGGGTCCATCGTATCCGCGATCATGGTGGCGTTTTGTTCATCGATCTGCGCGATCACTATGGGATCACGCAGGTTCTGTGCGACCCGGATTCGCCGGTTTTCAAGGATGTCGAGACGTTGCGGTCAGAATGGTGCATCCGTATTGATGGCAATGTGAAAGCGCGTGACGCGTCTTTGGTGAATGCGAAAATCCCAACAGGTGAAGTCGAGGTTTTTGTGCGCGATCTTGAGGTTTTGGGCGCGTCAGAGGAATTGCCTTTGATCGTATTTGGCGATCAGGAATATCCGGAAGAAACCCGGCTCAAGTATCGTTTTCTGGATCTGCGCCGCGAAGCGATGCAAGACAACATGAAGATGCGGTCTGATGTCGTAACATCGATGCGCAAGCGGATGTGGGCTGCAGATTTCCGCGAATTTCAGACGCCTATCATCACCGCATCATCGCCTGAGGGCGCGCGCGACTTTTTGGTTCCATCGCGTCTGCATCCGGGCAAGTTTTATGCGCTGCCGCAGGCACCGCAGCAATTTAAGCAGTTGCTGATGGTGTCGGGCTTTGACAAGTATTTTCAGATTGCGCCGTGTTTCAGGGATGAAGACCCGCGTGCTGACCGTTCTCCGACGGATTTTTACCAGCTCGATCTGGAGATGTCTTTTGTTACCCAGCAGGACGTGTTTGACACGATCCAGCCTGTTTTGCAGGGTGTTTTCGAGGAGTTCGGTGGGGGTCGTAAGGTCGATTCCGAATGGCCTCAGATTTCGTATCGTGATGCGGCCAAGTGGTACGGCACCGACAAGCCGGATCTGCGTAACCCAATCAAAATGCAGGATGTGTCCGAGCATTTCCGCGGGTCGGGGTTTGCGATTTTTGCGAAGATTTTGGAGCAGGACGGGACGGAAATCCGTGCCATTCCCGCCCCCAAGGGTGGCTCGCGCAAGTTTTGCGACCGGATGAACGCGTTTGCGCAGAAAGAGGGTTTGCCGGG
The DNA here is from genome assembly GCA_029287375.1 of Boseongicola sp. Taxonomy (GTDB): domain Bacteria; phylum Pseudomonadota; class Alphaproteobacteria; order Rhodobacterales; family Rhodobacteraceae; genus Boseongicola. The sequence goes on from JARFRG010000051.1 coordinate 2,617, forward strand.
GATGGGCTACATCTTTTGGCGGGATCAGGGCGAAGGCATGGAAGCCGCAGGGCCTCTGGCGAAAAATATCGGCCCCGAGCGCACCGAAGAGATCCGTCAGCAGCTTGATCTTGGCATCGGCGACGCCGCGTTTTTCCTTGGTGGCAAGGCGAAGGCGTTTGAGACCGTTGCTGGCAAGGCGCGTGTGGTCATTGGTGAAGAGCTTGGACTGACCGACATGGATCGTTTCGCCTTTGCGTGGATCGTGGATTTCCCGATCTATGAGAAGGACGAAGAAACCGGCGCGGTCGATTTTGAGCACAACCCGTTTTCGATGCCGCAAGGCGGGATGGAGGCGCTGAACGGCGATCCATTGGATGTCTTGGGCTATCAGTATGATCTTGCGTGTAACGGATACGAGCTGGTGTCGGGTGC
>JARFRG010000143.1 GCA_029287375.1 Boseongicola sp.
GTCAATAAAGCGTTGAGTTCGTGGAAGGAATTGACCTCGCCGCGTCCCGTTGAACGCACGGGTATTCCGGCGACGGGGGTTTGATGGGCGACGCTTCTTTGTCGAGCGTGATCGCTGCCTCGGATTTGTCTCTGACCTTCCAGACGGGTGATGGGCCGGTGCATGCGTTGAAAGACGTTAACCTTACGGTGGATAAGGGGGATTTCGTCTCGTTCATCGGGCCTTCGGGGTGCGGAAAAACGACGTTTTTGCGCGCAATTGCTGCATTGGAACATCCGACATCGGGCACGCTTTCGGTCAATGGTATGAGCGCGGATGAGGCAAGGAAAGCAAGGGCTTACGGCTATGTTTTTCAGGCGGCTGGTTTGTATCCGTGGCGCACGATCGGGGGCAATATTCGCCTGCCTTTGGAGATCATGGGATTCTCCAGATCCGACATGGACGATCGCGTGAAGAACGTGCTGGAACTCGTTGAATTGGCTGGGTTTGAGAAGAAATATCCCTGGCAATTGTCAGGCGGGATGCAGCAGCGGGCGTCGATTGCGCGGGCCTTGACGTTTGATGCGGACCTTTTGTTGATGGATGAGCCGTTTGGGGCGCTGGATGAGATTGTGCGGGATCGGTTGAATGAGGAGCTGTTGAGCCTGTGGGCGCGCACGCAAAAGACGATTGCCTTTGTGACTCACTCGATCCCGGAAGCCGTTTATTTATCTACCAAAATTGTGGTTATGAGCCCGCGTCCGGGACGAATTACGGACGTGATCGAGAGCCCTTTGCCGCGCGAGAGGCCGCTGGATATTCGCGACACGCCGGAGTTTATCGAGATCGCGCATCGGGTGCGGGACGGGCTTCGGGCAGGGCATGGAGACGAGGTGTGAGGGCGCGTCAGTATCACGTCGGTATCACGTCGGTATTGCGTCGGTGCGACCGTACGCGGTCTTTATCGGCGCGAAGTGAATTGCCGTTATGAGCGAGATTGCAGCGAATACAGCGTCTTCGCGGCGCAGTGGCCGATGGCTGAGGACATCCGCATTGCCAATCCTGACGATTGTCGCGGTGATTTTGGCGATCTGGTACATTGCCGTGTTGCCGATGAATATCAAAGAAGTGCTGACGCAGGCCGAGCGTGAGGGCGCCGAAGTTGTTCCGCCGTCAGCGATTGAGCGGCGCGATGCGGGGCGGTGGGGTCTGGTGTTTGGAAACCTCGACCTGATCGGGCCGTCGTGGTCTTCTGAGCGTGCGCGCTTGCCGGCACCGCATCAGATTGCGGGCGAATTGTGGAAATCCACCTGGGTCGAGGAAACCACGGGGCGGCGCGGGATCGTGCGGTCGGGGTCTTTGTCGAACCGGTCGCTGGTTTATCATGGCGGAGTGACGCTTGGGGCGACGCTTTTGGGGTTTGTGATTGGATCGGCTCTTGGGGCGCTTTTGGCGGTTGGGATAGTTTACAACCGGGCGATGGATCTGAGTTTGATGCCATGGGCGATTATCAGTCAGACCATCCCGATCGTTGCTCTGGCGCCAATGATCATTGTGGTTTTGTATTCGGTGGGCTTATCGGGATTGGTCGCCAAGGCCGCGATCAGTGCGTATCTGTCGTTTTTCCCTGTTGTTGTGGGGATGGTGAAAGGGCTGCGGTCTCCGGATGCGATGCAGATGGATTTGTTGCGGACCTATAGCGCCAATGCCTCGCAGTCGTTTTGGAAATTGCGGCTGCCTGCGTCTGTGCCGTATTTGTTTGCGTCTTTGAAAATCGCGGTCGCGGCGTCTTTGGTGGGCGCAATTGTCGGTGAATTGCCGGTGCAGCGTGGCGGCCTTGGAGCGAGGATGCTGGGGGGCAGTTACTATGGGCAGACTGAGCAGATTTGGGCCGCTCTTTTGACGGCGGCGGTGATGGCGGCTGGGCTAGTCTGGCTGGTCGGCTGGATCGAGCGGCGTACGCTGCGCGCGATGGGTGCGCGGCCATGATCGGGGTCTGGGGGGCTTTGGGCCTGCAATTGGCTGGTGGGCGGCGCTTGTGGGTTGGAGTCGCAGGTATTTTTGAAAGGGTGAATTGGTTAGGGGTGCGCGTTGATCTTCGTGGTGTGCTGCAGGGGTGCGCGCGATGAGGCGGTTTACCGAAGCGGTGGGGGTCACAATTGCGGCTTTGACATTCTTGCCTTTGTTTATGGTGATCGCCGCGATTGCGCTGGTGCGCGCTGAGGGAGACGGGGCTTATGCGATCCTTTGGGTCGCGCTGATGGCCTATATCGGATGGCAACTGGTGGATGCGTTGGCGGGCTGGGCGGAGGCGCCCTTTGCGGCGCGGTTTGTGGCGCCGATCGCTTTGGGGGCTGTGGTGATCATCGGGTGGGAGGCGATTGTGCGCGCGTTGGATGTGCCGTCGGTGATCTTGCCGCCTCCGAGCCAGATTATCGCGACCTTTAGCGCGAATATGCCAACCCTGTGGGCCGATTTCGTGCAGACCATTCTGAAAGGGGCTTTGTCGGGATATGTGCTGGGGTGCGCCTTGGCATTTGGTATGGCGGTGCTTGTGGATCGCTATGATTTCTTACGCCGGGGGCTGTTGCCGGTGGGCAATTTCATGGCCGCTTTGCCGATTGTCGGCACCGCGCCGATCCTTGTGATGTGGTTCGGGTTTGACTGGCAGTCGAAGGCCGCGGTTGTAGTGGTTATGGTGTTTTTCCCGATGTTGGTGAACATTGTGGCCGGTTTGGCTGATACGTCCGCGATGCAGCGCGATCTGATGCGGACGTATTCGGCGAGTTATTGGCAGACCTTGATGACCCTGCGATTGCCTGCGGCTTTGCCCTTTGTTTTCAATGGGCTTAAAGTTTCGGCAACATTGGCTCTGATCGGCGCGATTGTGGCCGAGTTTTTTGGATCACCGACTGTGGGATTGGGTTTTCGGATCAACGCCTCGCTTGGACAATTGGCGCTTGATATGGTCTGGTCGGTGATAGTGGTGGCGGCTTTGGCCGGATCGCTGCTTTATGGATTTTTGACGATGTTGGAGCGTTGGCTTACCTTCTGGCATCCGTCGCAGAGACGATAAAAAACTGAAACCAAACTGGGGAGTACTGAGATGAATAAGGTTTTGATGGGCGCTGTTGCGGCCCTTGGGCTGGGAGCCGGATCTGCTTTTGCGGCTGACGAGGTGCGTTTGCAGTTGCAGTGGGTCACGCAAGCGCAGTTCGCAGGCTACTACGTGGCTTTGGAGAACGGCTATTACGAAGAGGAAGATCTGGATGTGACGGTACTTGCGGGTGGGCCAGATATTGCGCCGCCTCAGGTTCTCGCCGGTGGCGGTGCCGATGCGATGCTGAACTGGATGCCGTCGGCTTTGGCCGCGCGTGAGAAGGGTTTGCCGGTTGTGAACATTGCACAGCCGTTCAAGACATCGGGTCTGATGCTGACCTGCTGGAAGGATACCGGGATTACTGGCCCGCAGGATTTCAAAGGCAAGACCATCGGTGTCTGGTTCTTTGGCAATGAATATCCGTTCCTGTCGTGGATGTCTCAGGAAGGCATTTCGACCGATGGCGGTGACGACGGTGTGACGGTTTTGAAGCAGGGCTTTAACGTCGATCCGTTGTTGCAGCGTCAGGCGGATTGCATTTCGACGATGACATACAATGAGTATGGTCAGGTTCTGGATGCGGGTGTATCCGAGGACGAGCTGGTGACCTTTAAGTACGAGGACATGGGTGTCGCGACATTGGAGGACGGCATTTACGTGCTGGAAGAAAACCTCGCGGATCCGGCGTTCAAGGACAAGATGGTGCGCTTTGTGCGCGCGTCGATGAAGGGCTGGAAGTGGGCGGAAGAGAACCCCATGGAAGCGGCGATGATCGTTTTGGACAATGATGAGACCGGGGCGCAGACCGAAGGCCATCAGATCCGCATGATGGGCGAGATTGCCAAGTTGACGGCGGGGTCCGATGGCTCGCTTGATCCGGCGGATTTCGATCGCACAGTGGCGACGTTGCTGGCGGGAGGGTCGGATCCGGTGATTACGGCTGTGCCTGAAGGTGCGTGGACCAGTGACATCACGGATGCGGCTTTGAACTAAGGCCATTTCTGGTTAAGACGAAACGGCGCAGGGGGAAACTCTCGCGCCGTTTTTTTTCGGGTTGGGACAGGGAGATCGGGTGTGGCGGTAAAGCGGTTGTTGACGGAGTTCGGAATGGGGAGTTCGCTGCGTCGGCAGGACTACACGGAAGCAGCGGTGCGCGCTGTGAAGGATGCGCTTTGGCACAATTCGGTCAATCTGGCGGAGCTTTTTGGCCGCGAGAAGGGCGAGATGCAGATCCTTGTTGAGGTTGGGGTGCAGGCACCGGATCAGGTTGCAGTGGCGCGGGTGGCTGAGATTTTTCCGTATGGTGCGGTCGAGGTTGCGGTGCGCAAGGGCGGTTTGGATGTACCGCGCGGCGATGGGGGCAAGCCGACGGTGATTGCGAATGTGGCAATCTCGGTGGCGTTGGATCTGGAGGGCGCGGTGTGAGCGAGCAGCGGTTTATCATCGAGATGGGCATGGGCAACGACCAGTATGGTGAGGATTACACTAAGGCTGCGGCGCGTGCGATCGAGGATGCGATCCGGCATTCTGCGATCCCGATGTTCGAAGTGACGGGGATTTCTCACGAAGAAATGCGGGTGCAGGTGACGGTTGGGGTGGCGCGGCCCGAGGCTGTGGATTGTGCTGTTTTGGCTGAGAAATTGCCGCGCGGGCGGGCAGAGGTTCGGGCCGTGGAAGGTGGGTTGAACGTGCTTAACCCCGATACGGGCAAGGTTCTGGTCGTGGCGACGGCGGCTGTGGAGGCGTTTTTGCCTGTTCAGGGCTGACGTGGCAGGCTGTTGCGCGTGGGTCGCGCTGTTTGGCTGTTTTCAGCTGATGGATAAATTGTTTCTTGGCAGGAAACAGGTTCGTTCATAGTTTCGTCATCAGAACGTGGGACAAACCCACGTCGAG
>JARFRG010000198.1 GCA_029287375.1 Boseongicola sp.
CGAATACTTGGTTCATTCTCTCTCCCGCTTTCGCACATGAACCAGAATTGTGATTGCGGACAAACCGCCACGTCGAATGGGGCGACCAAGCGACCTGATGCGACTTGGCCCATTGTCGCGAAGTAACCTCCGATTGCGATATGGCCGGTCTCAACCGCCATATCGACAGCGGTGATGGTATCAGCACAGGTCATTGCGTGCTGTGTCGGCGCGGCAAGTCCGTGCGCGGCAAACCACGGTTTCCACGCTGTCAGGCCAGACACCCCGTCTTGTGTGAAGTCCACATCGATCAAACCATGCTTTCCGAGGTCGGCGGGTGTTTCAATTTTGCGGGCAATGTCAGGCCGCATGTGAGGCGTGAACCATGGTCTGAGAACTGGTTCTGAAAACATGCCGGGGTCTGGGTCAAGGGAATACCGAACAGCGGCGTCCATCCCAGAGCTGTCAAATTCGCGATTTAGTTGCGACATGTCCCACGTGATCTGTATTGGATGTCGCGACTTTGATTTTGACTTGAACTCATCAAACAACCACCGTTTTACAATCGCCACCGGTGCTGTGACCTTCAGCGCGTCGTCCTTCTTGGGCACGTCTGTCTGCTGCCAAGCAGCTTCAATTATGTCAAAGCCTCTTGTAAGTTGACGCATCAGGGTGGCCCCGTCCTGCGTTAATTCAATCGCTTTGTGTTTTCGGACAAAGAGAAGAATCCCAAGGTCGTCTTCGATACGTTTGACTTGGAATCCGACCGCAGCGGGGCTGACGTTCAATTCAGCGGCTGCCAGCGCAAAACTCTGATGCCGCGCGGCGGCTTCGAAGCTCTTCAGTGCGTTCATAGATGGCAAGCGTCTTTTCATTTGCACAAGTATACCTTGTCCAAGTTCTTAGTAAATCTGATTTGCGAAACGGCCAGATCTGCCGCCAGTTTGGGGTATCAAACGAGGAGAAACCCATGAAAAAGCTTACCACTCTGATGGCCCTAGGCCTGACCTGTCTTGCCACAACAGTTTCAGCGGACGTGCTGCCCTTGAGTTGGGCAAAACCGAGCGGGATGCCACCCGGGCCCATTGATGGTAGCTCGGTCATGCTAAACAAAAGCGCCGCGGGTGCTGCGATGATACTTGAAACGTCCAAACTCACACCGGGCCATGCAGTCACAGTCTGGTTCGTTGCAATTCAATCGCCCGAAAATTGCGCTTCTAATCCATGCTCTCCGGTAGAGGCAATGGGCATGGTAGAGCAAATGAACTCTGTCGCGACGAACGCCGGTGGAACAGTTGTGGGTGCTGGCGGGCATATAAGAGTACAGGGCTTTTTGCCGGTGGGTGAAGTCGCGGGTAATTTCTACGACACGACCTTCACCGCTCCTGAGACCAGTGAATACCATATCGTTGTGCACGATCATGGCCCCTTGATCCCCGAACTTGCGTCAGATCAGATTTCATCTTTCCGAGGAGGATGCACCGCGGAAAGCGTTCCACCCTTTTATCCCGAAAGTTCAAGCACAGATGGTATGGGTGGGCCGAACAGTTGCATCACTCAACAGGTTGCGTTGTTTGTGCCGCCCGGTGCGGCCGCTCAATAGAAACGACATGGCGGCGGGCGCGTTGCCCGCCTCCCAGTATTCGCGCCAAACAGTGCTAGTGGCATTTTCCTCGTGATCATTTGACGCACGATTGGCAAAGCAGACATCAAAACCAATAGTTCGAATGACCACTTCGTCCGGTCAGCCGACCTTCACCCACCCCCCTTAAACCGGGTGATACAACGCCCGCCGATACAAATGCCACGTCGCATGCCCCAAGACCGGCAACGCCACGAACAGCCCTAAAAACAGCGGCACCATCGCCAGAAACAACAGCCCCGCAATCACCACGGCCCATGTCCCCAGCACCGCCTTGTTCTTCGCCACCGTTCGCAAACTCACCAGCATCGCAGTCACGAAATCGATCTCCTTGTCCACTAACAGTGGCAAGGACATCACCGAAACGCCATACACCAGAAACGCCACCGCAGCCCCGACGACCGTCTGCATCGCGATCAAAGCCATGCCGTTGGTCGTAAAATAGATCTCATAAGACGTGCTGACATTCGTCAAAGCCGACATCCCAAAGAACATCGCAAACGTCATATGCGCGAAAAAGCTCCAGAACAGGAAGATCAGCGTCAGGATCACCCCGATCCACGGCAACTGCCGGGTGCGCTCGCGCCAGACCACGCTCAAAACCTCGCCCCGGTCCAAAGGCTCGCCCGCCTCGATCCGGCGGCTCACCTCGTAAAGCCCCACAGCCGCAAACGGCGCGACCAGCGGAAACCCAAGCGCAAAAGCCAGCGTCCAGATGAACGTCCCCGCCCCGATCCAGAACAGCACCAGCCCTGTCGCCACGTAAAATGCACTGAACGCCAGCCCGAACCCCGGTGCTGCGCGAAAATCATAGAGCCCCGCCTTCAAAGACGACCAAAGCTCCGCAAAGGTCACGCGCCCGATCTCCGGGATCGGCGAGGCCTCCAACCGCTCCGTGTTCGTGTCCGTCATGCGCTCACCTCCTCCCGCTAAGAAGGACAATCCAGTTTATCCTACTTGGTCACGCGCGCGTTCGAAAACTGCGCTGGATTCATTCCGTAATAACTACACCACTTTCCATCCCGCATATCCAGCTTTGCGCAAAGCGCCATGGAACCTGAATTTTCGGCCCGCACCCCTGTGGTAAATTTGGATACACCAAAGTCCCTTTCGAACAGAACCATCGCCTGCGCACCCAGAATGAGAGCAATCTTGCGCCCTCGCCAAGCGGGCATAGTTGAAAGCATCCCCCAGAAAGCATGATCTGATCTGGAGGACCTCGCATGAAAGGTCTCGATACTCGCAGCACAGGATATCGCACGCCCACTCGCCCGGTCACGCGCAAGAAGAAACACGCCCTTGCGCGCGGCCCCTCGCAACACCGCCTCTGGTGGCGGCAAGACACCCCCGGAACCGGCAACCTCGGCGAAACCATCCAGGTCATCGTCCGGACTGTCCCGCCCAAGACGTGACACCAACACATCATCTCCAATTACATGGGCCGACAAAACCTCGCGCGCACGCTCGATCGAGTCGCCTTCAGTCACAACATACTCAAAGCGATCCGCGCGATATCCCTCATTCAAAAGAGCCGTCTTGGCTTCATCCGCCGCGGCGTTGGGAAGCCAATAGGACGGGGAAGCCCCCTGCAATCGGATGAGATCCAGAAATGTCTGAAGCCCGCCTGTGTTATAATCCGCCAGTGCTACAAACCTGCCGTACCATGCGAAACGCGGGTCATCCTCGACAAGGCGAAACAACGTCATCGCGCGGCGTGTCATCGCTTGAACATCCGTCGGTCCATAGAATTTGTCGCGCATTTGCCACCCTCTGCCATCGAGGCTGCACCGCTTCCACGGCCGGAATCAAGTCTCACGACCGCGCGCCCTGTTAACGGTTGCCGACCGCCTGGCGTCACCGAACGGGCGCACCGACGCAATACCGACGTAATACCGACGCGTTACCGACGTTTAAGAACGCCTCGTAAGTCATTGATTATCAAAAAGGGTTAACGCCAGACATTATGTCGCGCTGTCAGTCCTCGGCCTGCGCTTCTGCGCGGCCCATCCCCGACACACCCATCGCAAGTGTGGCGGCCATCAGGCCGTCAAGATCGCCGTCCAGTACACCGGAGGTATCGCTTGTTTCGTAGCTGGTGCGCAGGTCTTTCACCATCTGATAGGGTTGCAAAACATAGGATCGGATCTGGTTGCCCCACCCTGCATCGCCCTTGTTTTCATGGGCTTCCTGTATCGACGCGGTGCGGCGTTCCAACTCCATTTGATACAGACGGGATTTCAACGCCTTCATTGCAATATCACGGTTCTGGTGCTGGGATTTCTCGGAAGATGTCACCACGATGTTCGTCGGAATATGCGTGATCCGAACCGCCGAATCGGTCGTGTTCACGTGCTGACCACCCGCGCCCGAAGACCGATAGGTATCAATGCGAATATCTGACGGATTGACCTCGATTTCGATATTGTCATCCACAACCGGATAAACCCAAACCGATGAAAACGAAGTGTGCCGCCGCGCCGCGCTGTCATAGGGGCTGATGCGCACCAGACGATGCACTCCCGATTCCGACTTCAGCCATCCATAGGCATTTGGGCCGGATATTTTGTAAGCTACCGACTTAATTCCGGCCTCTTCACCCGGCGTTTCCGACTGAAGCTCAACCTTATACCCATGAGCCTCCGCCCAACGCACATACATCCGTGCCAACATCGACGCCCAATCACAACTCTCCGTGCCGCCCGCGCCCGAGTTGATCTCAAGAAACGTGTCGTTCCCGTCCGCTTCTCCATCCAATAGAGCTTCGATCTCGGCCTGCGCTGCCCGCTCTTGCAGCGCCTTCAGCGCGGCTTCGGCCTCGGCCACAATTTCGGCGTCGTCTTCCATCTCGCCCATCTCGATCAGCTCGATATTGTCCGACAGCTCCTGCTTCATTTTAGAATAACGATCCATCGCATCGACCAGCATCTGGCGATCACGCATCAGCTTTTGCGCGCGCTCGGGATCATCCCAAAGGTTCGGATCCTCGGTCATCGCATTGAATTCTTCAAGACGATGCCCGGCCGTCTCCCAATCCAGCCGCTGCGCCAAAAGCGTCAGGGACTTCTCGATCGCAGCAACCGCATTTTCGGCGTCAGCGCGCATAGGTACAATACTCCGAGGATCAATGTTGCCGCACCTCTATCAATGCGCGGTGAGGCCTTCAAGCGCCACCGCGCTTCGCCTCCTTACGTCGCCGCAAGTGCATCTGTATAAGAACCGCCAACAGGGCGGCCGCAACACATCGCGCTCCATCTGTGCGGAAACTGAACTCAGTACAATCCGCCCGACGAAATCTCACCAGCAGAGGTTTGCCCCGGCACCGTTTCGACGGCTTCCTCACCAACAACGCTCTGGCCACCCAAAGTAACCGCACCACCTGTCACCATCGGCAAATTGGCCCCCATAGCAAATCCGCCGTCAAAAGTGATCCCAAAGACAGGCTCCTCGCCCTCCCGGAAATACTCCGCAACAACAGATTCGCCCGACGCTTCGTCCGGCAAACGCGCGCCGGTGAACCTGTCGATCTTGATGAACCGTCCACCCGGCGGGATCGCAAATCGCCCTGCACCATACTTCTCCAGGGCCTTTGTCATGAACGTCTGAAAGACAGGCCCGCACATACCGCCGCCCGACGCGCCCGACCCCAACGGCTCAGGCAAGTCATAGCCAATATAGCAGCCCGCCGCGATGTTCGACGTGAAGCCTACGAACCAGACGTCGCGCGCATCGTTTGTCGTGCCGGTCTTACCGGCCGTCGGCACACCCAGATTAACCGTCCCCGACGCCGTGCCGCGCTCAACCACGCCACGCATCATCGACGTCAGCTGATAGGCCGTCACAGGATCAATCACCTGCCAACGGTCCGTCTTGATTGACGGCAGTTCACCAACGGGCAATTCATAGGTCGCGCAGTCCACGCATTCGCGGTCGTCATGACGATAGACCGTCGTGCCCCAGCGATCCTGCACCCGGTCCACCAGCGTCGGCTCGACGCGCTCGCCGCCGTTTGCAAACATTGAATAAGCCGACACCATGCGGAACAAGGTCGTCTCCTGGCTTCCCAGGGCGTTGGCCAGAAACGGATCCATGCCGTCGTATACCCCAAAGCGCTCGGCATAGGCCGCAACTGTCCGCATGCCCACTTCTTCCGCCAATCGCACCGTCATCAGGTTTCGCGATCTCTCGATCCCTGTGCGCAACGGCGTCGGTCCGTAAAACTGGCGCGACGCGTTTTGTGGACGCCACACACGCCCTCCGCCCACATCCACCTCGATGGGTGCGTCAATCAAGATCGTCGCGGGCGTAAATCCACTGTCCAATGCCGCCGCATAGACAAATGGCTTGAACGAAGAACCGGGCTGACGCGTTGCCTGTGTCGTACGATTGAACACCGAATGCTGATATGAAAAACCGCCCTGCATTGCGATCACGCGGCCATTGTTGACGTCCATCGCCATAAACCCGCCCTGTACGCCGGGGATTTGGCGAAGCGAAAACACCGGATCATCCTCGGTGCCTCCATCGTGGCGCACATAGATCACATCGCCGACATCCATGATCTCGCGCGGGTTCGACGCACCTCGAATCCAAGACAAATCACCGGGTTTGATGAAATGACCATCAATCCCATTGTCCCAACCCTCGACGCCAATGCGCGCAACGGTATCACGCAGCTCAAGAACGACTGCCGGATACCAGCCCTCAATATCGCGTGGCACCAGCGTTTCCGTCAAAGCCTGTCGCCAAGCCGCTGCGCCATCGTCCCCCAGCCCACTCAATGCATCAGGATCAATCTGCGCCACTGCGCCGCGCCATTCACCCTGCGCACGGTCATACTTTTCAAGCGCTTCACGCAAAGCAGCTGCCGCTGCATTCTGCATCTCTGGATCGACCGTCGCCCGCACAGTGAGGCCAGCGGACTTGAACCCATCGTCGCCAAAATCACGGCTCAACTGGCGGCGGATTTCATCAGTAAAATAATCGCGCGGAGGAAGCTGTTTGCGGAAACCCTCAAAATCGCCGTTCTGCACACTCTTTAACGGGGCCGCACGCGCTGCCTCAAACTCGGTCTCACTCAAATAGCCGTTTTGATACATCTCACGCAGCACAAAGTTTCGGCGCTGAGTTGCGTCTTCTTTTTCCAATACCGGGTGATAGCCGTATGGCGATTTCGGAAGCGCGGCCAGATAGGCTGCATCCTGCGGTTCAAGCTCGGCCAAAGTCTTATTGAAATACGTCTGCGCCGCCGCCGCGACACCAAAGGACAAAAAGCCTAAGTCGATCTCATTAAGGTAAATCTCGAGGATCTTGTCGCGATCCAGCGAATTGACCATGCGGTTGGCCAAGATGATCTCTTTCAGCTTGCGATCCACCGTGCGCTCACCGCTCAGAAAACTGATCTTTGCGACCTGCTGAGGAATTGTCGACGCACCGCGCACCGATCCTCCACGGCTTTCCACCGCTTCATAAGCCGCCGCCGCAATGCCGCGCAGATCAAAGCCCGCATGCAGATAGAAATTCTTATCTTCAGCTGAGATGAACGCATGCTTGACCAGATCTGGGATCTCATCGGCCGAGGCATAAATCCGACGCTCTGCTGCAAATTCGTCGATGATGCGGCCTTCAGTCGAATATATCCGGCTGATCGTCGGCGGCAGGTAGTTGGCAAGGCTCTCATGGTCCGGCAAATCACGCCCGTAGACCCAAAAAACCGCGCCAACCGTCAGCGCTGTCATCACCAGACCCAGCGTCACCAGACTGAAAATCGCGCCAAAAAATGAAATTACGAACCGCGTCACTTAAGCCAACCTTTCACGTAGGCCCTTCCTATATCGCCCCGCCTTCGCCTCGTCAAAAGCGTCCGAACGTCACGTCGGCCAGTAAACGCCAGTTTTTTGCAGAGATCTCGTAAGCTCTTGTGCAGAGTATCGCGAAAGGTCATCTCACGCTCATGACCCCAGAAGACATCTTGCCAACCTACAACGCCGTCGCAGAAATTTGGGATCGCGATCGCAACCAATCGCTGTTCGAGCGAAAATGGCTTGACCGGATGCTGAATCATGCGCCCGGAAAACGCGTCCTCGACATGGGCTGCGGCACTGGTCGCCCGATTGCCAGCTACCTGAGCGAGCGGCGCGCAGACGTCACCGGACTTGATGGCGCGGCGGCAATGATCCCTTTGTTCCAAAAAAACCTGCCCGGCGCGCGCGCGATTCTTGCCGACATGCGTGGCCTCGATCTTGGCGAAAAGTTTGATGCAATTCTGGCTTGGAACTCTTTCTTTCATCTGGCGCCGGACGATCAGCGCGCGATGTTTGCGGTCTTTGCCCGACACGCTGCCCCCGGTGCGGCGCTTATGTTCACCTCGGGGCCGGAACAGGGCGAGCGTATTGGCGACGTTGCTGACCACATGGTCTACCACGCGTCGCTTGCCTCGACTGAATACGAAAATTTGCTGAACGAAAACGGCTTTAAGGTCAAACACTTCCGTCCCGAAGACCCGGAATGCGCAGGCCACACGATCTGGCTGGCGCAATTCACTTCATAAGCCCCTGGCGCATCAGATAGTCTTCGTCCGCCCATTGCAGCAACGCATCGCGGATCGCCTCAGTTGCCCGCGCGCTCCAGTCTTGCGACACAAGCCGCGCACGATCCTTGGCACTCGACAAAAAACCAAGTTCGATCAACACCGATGGAACTTCGGCCGCCTTCAGCACGGAAAAGCCTCCGTGACGTGAAGGATTGGAATTCACCACCAGTTCATAGCTGCGAAACCCAGCGACAAGCGTGTTTGCCAAAGCCTCAGACCTCGGCCGCGTTTCGCGACGTGTAAGATCCATCAAGACCATGGCAATCTCGTCTTCGACCCCGGCAAGATCGACGCCAGCCAGAATATCATTCTGCGCATGCCGTTCTGCCAGACGGAGCGCCGCCTGATCCGTCACTGCATCGGCCAATGTGTACACCGTCATGCCCGACGCCATACCGTCTTCTTCCGCCAAAGCATCCGCATGCAGCGACAAGAACACATCCGCACCCGCCGCGCGCGCCAGCGTCATGCGGGCTTCCAACGGCACGAAAACATCGGCACTTCGCGTCATCACAACCTCAAAGCGATCCGTGCGCAGCAGCACCTCTTTCAACTGCCGCGCAAACGCCAACATCAGATCCGCTTCGCGCAAACCACCATCCTGTGCGCCGGGATCAATGCCGCCATGTCCCGGATCCAATGCAATGCGCACCCGTCCGGATGCTGCGGGTGGAACCACATCCAATTGCCGCAACTCTTCAGGCACGACACCCGTCGCTGCGCGAAAATCTTCGGCCGTGGTAGGGACCAGCCGCATCTGCAAAACAGCCGAGCCGTCATCCAACACACGCATTTCCGCCACGTCCACCGCCAACGGTTCGCCCAAGACCATCACAAGCCGCGACCACCCCGGACGATATACCCCCGCACTTACCGCAAGCACGCTGCCCGAGCGCACGTCCGGCGGCGCGTCCCACAACACTTCTGAGAAATCGACAATCAATCGCGGCGGACCATCCAACGTATGCACCCGCCAGGGAACTGACCGGGACAAAGGCACAGTTAATTCCACATGTCCGCCCGCATCCGAAACCACCGCACCGCCATCGCCCAGACGCGCCAAATTCGCACGCGGCTCTTCGGCCCATGCAAGTTGCGCACACCACAACAAACTGCACGCCCAAACGGCGCTATACCAATACGAATACCTGCTCATGCCTACGGTCTGTTCGAGTTTTTCTCGTTATTCCCCAAAGCCTAAACCAATTGCGCGCGCCCGCCAAAGCCTTTTCAGGAAATATGGCCTGCCGCGCGCATATATTGCTGAAGCCGCGAAAGCCCGCCCTCAATATCCGCCGTTGCACGCGCATACGAAAACCGCAAAGTGCCGCCACCGCGCGCCTTGTCGAAATCGAGACCCGGCGTTACGGCCACGCCTGCTTTGTCAAGAATATCGCGCGCCAGCGTATGCGCATCGTCCGTAATCCCGCTGACATCGGCGTAAACGTAAAACGCGCCGTCCGGCGGTGCGATCCGATCAAACCCGGCGCGCGGCAACCCCTCAAGCATCAAGGCGCGATTGGCCGCATAGACCGTCAAGTTCGCCTGCAATTCAGCGTCGCACTCCATCGCCCCAAGAGCCGCAACTTGCGATGCATGGGGGGGGCAAATGAACATATTCTGCGCCAATCTCTCGACGCTGCGCACATGATCCTCTGGCACCACCATCCAACCGATCCGCCATCCGGTCATCGAGAAATATTTGGAAAACGAGTTGATCACATAAGCCTCGTCAGTGATCTCCAACGCCGACACCGCGCGCTGCTCGTATTCAATCCCGTGATAGATCTCGTCCGACACAAACGCCGCATCACGCGCGTGACAGGCCTCAATCAATGACGACAAAGCCGATTGATCCAACATCGTACCGGACGGGTTGGCAGGAGACGCTACAATCAGACCGCGAATATTACTGGGCAAATCTCCGGCAACCGGCTGATAGCGGTCCTCGATCCGCGTTTCGATATCCACTGGCTGCAAACTAAGCGCCCGCAAAATCTGGCGATACGACGGATACCCGGGCGCGCCCAGAGCCACCCGGTCGCCTGCATCAAACAACGCCGTAAACGCCAACAGAAATCCCGCCGACGAGCCGGATGTGACAATCACCCGCCCCGGATCAAGATCAATATTGTGCCGCTCACCATACAGCCCCGCAATCCGGCTGCGAAGCGCAGGTAGCCCCAGCGCCACAGTATATCCAAGCGCGCCCTCTTCCATTGCCATCGCCAAAGCGGCGCGCGCGCCTTTGGGGGCCGCCGTTCCTGGCTGTCCCACTTCCATATGGATGATATGACGCCCGGCAGCTTCGGCCTGTGCTGCCGCCTCCATCACATCCATGACGATGAACGCATCCACCTCGGATCGTCGCGACAAACGCATGAAACTCACTCCTTTGACCGCAAAACGCCCCTCTTCACTGCCAACCCTCACCCGTAACGTCAATGCTTCGCCTCCGTACAAATCTTAGTGAAGTCCTTGCCATGGAGCGGTCGGTCATGATCATGTGTCTGAACGGTTTTTTTCGAGGAGTTCCAAATGTTTCGTTCGTTCGTGATGGCCAGCGCATTGTGCCTGGCAACAGCCATTCCTGCAGCGGCCACAGACATCGACGCGATGACAGACGGCGAACGCAACGCGTTCCGGGCAGAGGTGCGCGCCTATCTCCTCGAAAACCCCGAAGTGCTGATGGAGGCCATTGCCGTCCTCGAACAACGCCGCACGCAAGACACCGCACAGGCCGAAGTGGCCATGCTGGAAGACAATCGTGACGAGATTTTTAACGACGGCTACAGCTTTGTCGGCGGCAACCCGGACGGCGACATTACGGTCGTTGAATTCCTTGACTACCAATGCAGCTTTTGTAAACGGGCGTTTCCAGCCGTCGAAGAACTCCTCGCAAGCGACGGAAACATTCGCTTCATCGTCAAAGAATTCCCGATCCTCGGAGAAGCTTCCGTCATGGGGTCGCGCTATGCACTTGCAGTCAAAAACCTCTATGGCGACGACGCGTATAAGACCATCCATGACGAAATGATGAGCCTGCGCGGAAGCCTGACCCCACAAACCATTGTGCGCCTGTCCGAAGACCTGAACTTTGATCACGATGACATCCGGGTCGAAATGGAAAGCGAAGAAATCACAACCATCATCGACGCAAACCGCGCTCTGGCCGAGCGGCTACAGATCCAAGGCACGCCAAGCTTCGTGATGGGCGACAGCTTCGTACGCGGCTTCCTGGAACTGGATCAGATGCGCCAGGTGATCGCCTCGGAACGCCAGGAACAGGGCTGAACACTCAATACGTTTCACCCTTTCGAAATACCTCGGGGAGACAGCCTGATTCAAGGCTGTCGGGGCAGAGCCCCATCTGGCACGCCAACATAGAAATCTTGGTGCTGTCCTGCGACCGCACGGCAACCGCTATTCGGCGGCTTCGACTGCCTTGGCCGCCTCAATGGCATCAATCTCTGACGCCTTCTTTTCGACCTGCTCGACGATGTGCTCAACCATCTGTTCGTTGGATAACTTGTGACTTTGTGCGCCCGCCAGATAAACCATGCCCGACCCGGCACCACCGCCAGTGAAACCGACATCCGTCATCAAGGCTTCACCGGGGCCGTTCACCACGCAACCGATAATCGACAGGCTCATCGGGGTCTTGATGTGTTCCAAGCGTTTTTCCAGAATCTCAACCGTCTTGATCACATTAAAGCCCTGACGCGCGCAGGACGGACACGAAATAATGTTCACCCCACGATGGCGCAAACCCAACGACTTCAGGATCTCATAACCGACCTTAACCTCTTCAACCGGGTCCGCCGACAGGCTCACCCTGATCGTGTCGCCAATCCCCATCCACAACAAATTGCCCAGCCCGATGGCCGACTTTATCGTGCCTGACACAAAACCACCGGCTTCGGTAATCCCAAGATGGATCGGCGCGTCTGTCGCCTCCGCCAATGATTGGTAGGCGGCCGCTGCCAGAAACACGTCCGAGGCCTTGCAGCTTATCTTGAATTCATGAAAATCATTATCTTCCAATATCTTAATATGATCGAGTCCACTTTCCACCATCGCTTCGGGACAGGGCTCGGCGTATTTATCCAGCAAATGCTTTTCGAGCGATCCAGCGTTCACACCAATACGGATTGAACAGCCATGATCTTTCGCGGCCTTGATCACTTCCTTGACCCGGCTTTCATTGCCAATATTTCCGGGATTGATCCGAAGACAGGCCGCGCCCGCCTCTGCCGCCTCAATCGCACGTTTATAATGGAAATGAATGTCCGCCACGATCGGCACCGGGCTTTCGCGCACGATCTCTTTCAAAGCTGCCGTAGACGCCGCATCCGGCGTCGATACCCGCACAATGTCCACTCCCGCATCCACAGCGCGCTGGATCTGCGCAATTGTCGCGGCAACGTCCGTTGTGTCGGTGTTGGTCATGGTTTGAACCGTGATAGGCGCATCGCCCCCAACAGGCACATTGCCCACATGGATCTGACGAGATTTGCGACGGTAGATATTGCGCCAGGGGCGCACAGGGTTCAGCGACATTTGGCTGCCTTATGTGGATATGCTTTTGACATAGATAGGCAACCACCGCACCGCTGGCAATCGCACCAACGCGGCTAGTTCGACGTCGCGGCCTCTGCCACAGAGACAAACCGCGCAAGGTCGGAATCCCGCTCGATATCTGCGACCTGATACGCCTTCAACAAGGCGTCCGGCGCAAGCGACACGTTCTTGATCACATCCGGACCCGTGCCCGCAGGCCCATAGGTCGCGCCGTTCACCGCAAAATATAGCGAACCGGCATTGCCCGCGCGCAAAGTTGCAGCCCCCTCGGTTGTCGGCAAATCAAACTGCTCGCCAGCATCGAGGATTTTCTCAAAGATCACCGTGCCATCCGCGCCAGTGACACGCACCCACGACGGCCGCACGGCCAGCAAGGCAACCGTCGGAGATGTCTGCCCCACCACCTGAATGGTTGGCAACAAATCATCAATCTCAAGCCCGCCGGACAGGTTCGCCGTGACCGCCTCAGATGTCCCCGGAACCGCAAATGGCAGATTGTCGGGGCGCGGCGGTTCTGCTGCCACAAATCGTTCGTCCCGTGACGGCGCAAGCGCGCCAAACATATCTGGGTTGATTGACGCAATCGGTCCGTCGCGCGCCACCATCACAGGCACATCCAACGCCTCGGGGCGCGAAAGCCGATCGGTTCCATCCAGACCGACCGCCAGTCCCGCAGTGACATCCGCCGACGGCGCGTTGAGTTCGGGCAAAGCGACCGCGCCGCTCATCGGGTCCAGTTCCGCCAGGACACTCGGTGTTTGATCCACTGGCGTAAAGCGCACCTTCTGCACCTCTTGCAGCACCGACCAGCCGCCATATCCGATGCCCGTAATCAGCACCATCAGCACCATAATGGACCCGATCGCGCGCGGCTCGATGCCCGAAAACACCGCCTCGCCTTTCGGCATATAGCTGACGCTTGGCTCAATGAACGGATCGCGCAAATGCGCAGGCTTCTTCTCGCCACTTGCGGATTTCGACCTGGACCCCGGCTTCGACGTCCGCCGAACCGACGCATCCGCAGACATGCCGTGTGCGACCGAAAAGTTGCCCTCTTCGCAGAACGTCTTGAACGCCCATTCCGGGTCCAACCCCAGGTAACGCGCATAAGATCGCACGTACCCCGCAATAAAGCCCGGCGTTTCAAAGGCCGACGCATCGGTATTCTCAATGGCAGAAATGTAATTGGCTTTAATTTTCAGCTCGCGCTGAACATCCAAAAGAGACTTTCCAAGCGTGGCCCGTTCGCCCCGCATGATATCACCAAGCAGCAAATCAAAATCGTCGAAGCCCTTTTGCTTCGGCGATTCAGTTTCGTCTGACGCCTCAGGACGCCTGCTCATGTGTCCTGCCCCATTTAATTTCACCGCTGTCCCCGCTCGCAACCGGCAGAATCGGTTCCGAGTATAATCACTTGAATGTTAACACAGCACTCGCACCCGGTCACTTGGGGATAAGTCTTACGCAGAGAGTTCGGCGCGATTGAGCGCACAATGCGACCAAAGTTCGTCCATTGCGCTGACCAATGCGTCCATTTCCTGCGGTCCGTGTACCGGAGACGGGGTGAAACGCAACCGCTCTGTCCCACGTGGGACTGTCGGAAAATTGATTGGTTGCACGTAAATGCCAAACGTATCCAAAAGCATATCGCTGAGGACCTTTGTGTGGACCGGATCACCGACGATCACCGGCACAATGTGGCTGCCGTGATCAATAATCGGCAGGCCCAACCCCTTAAGGCGAAGCTTCAGAACGCGGGCCTGTGTCTGATGCTGCTCGCGACGACCACTGTCGGTTTTCAGAATGCGAATACTTGCCGCAGCGCCCGCCGCAACAGCCGGAGGAAGTGACGTCGTAAAGATGAACCCCGGCGCGTAAGATCTTACTGCATCACACATTTTCTCGCTTGCAGCGATGTACCCACCAAGCACCCCAAAGGCTTTGCCAAGCGTGCCGTTGATAATATCAAGGCGATCCATCAGTCCGTCACGTTCCGCCACACCAGCCCCGCGCGGACCGTACATCCCGACGGCATGAACCTCGTCCAGATAGGTCAGCGCATCAAATTCGTCCGCCAAATCGCAAATGGCTTTGATCGGACCGAAATCGCCATCCATCGAGTAAATCGATTCAAACGCGATCAACTTTGGCGCGGCGGGATCGTCGGCGGCAAGAAGCGCGCGCAAGTGGTCCACATCATTGTGCCGGAAAATGCGCTTTTCTCCGCCATTGCGCCGAATGCCTTCAATCATCGACGCATGGTTCAGCGCATCCGAGTAAATGATCAGCCCCGGGAACAGCTTTGGCAGTGTGGATAACGTGGCGTCATTGGCAATATAGGCCGAGGTAAACAGCAACGCCGA
Source organism: Boseongicola sp. (assembly GCA_029287375.1). Taxonomy (GTDB): domain Bacteria; phylum Pseudomonadota; class Alphaproteobacteria; order Rhodobacterales; family Rhodobacteraceae; genus Boseongicola. Next base: position 15,155 of record JARFRG010000198.1, read on the forward strand.
TTCCTTGCCGTGAAGGTCCGAAAGTTCGCTCTCAAGCGCCTTGTGATAAACCGTCGTGCCGGAAATATTGCGTGTCCCGCCTGACCCAGCCCCCGTGGCATCAAGCGCCTCATGCATCGCGGCCAACACTTCAGGATGCTGACCCATTCCCAGATAATCGTTGCCACACCATACAGTTACGGGCTGTTCCGAACCATCTTCACGCACACGAACCGCGTGAGGGAACTGCCCCCGCGTACGTTCGATATCGATAAATGTCCGGTACCGGCCCTCGTCGTGCAGATTGGCAAGGGCGGCGTCCAGCTTTTCGGTGTAATTCACGTATCATCTCCGTAACTTGGAAGAGGTCTAAATTACTCAACAGTTGAAGGGCAAGGAACAAATTGACGCGATGACATAGATCAATCTTTGACCAGAATAGCGCAATCGTTCGCCCCGCGGGCGTCTCGTGTGCAAGCAGAAAGCGCTCCCCCCTCTGACGGGCCAAGCGCCCAGGCCCCGGTGGATCGCGATATCGCAAAGTATTTATTGCCAGTTGCGGGGCGGTATTTGTCGAAAAACGCCTGTGTCGCGTCCAGTGACAAACTGATTGCACGCCTTTGGTACCCAGGTGGCAGTATTCGGGCCGCAATGCTGCAGGCCCCCGCCCCGGTTTTGGCCGCAGCACACGCCGCCAAGGCCGCCGCATCCGCCGCCTCGACGCTATGATAATTGAACGCCCCCTGAAGCGCGTTGCTGATCAATCCTTCGTCCGGCGCATACGCGAGAGCCCCGTAAAACTTGGCCTTCGTCCCGGTCTGCTGTTCGATCAAAGGGATCAACGTCTTGATCGTCGCGCCTTCTTTCTCGGTCAGCGCGCGCGACAATTGCAAACCGATGCCGCTCGTGTCGATCAATTCCGCCGTCGCCGCGCGCTCCCCCATAGGCTGCGCCACCGAAGCCGTCGCCACACAACCCACCAAAATCACCGCCATAATCATACGCATCTCGTCACCCACTCTGACTTTCCCCAAGCATAAATGTTTGATCACTGCGACACCAGACTGGACGCCGCGCATGGGCCTGATAACGTCCCGCGAAACCCGAATGACGGAGACACCCCCATGAGCCTCAACGCCATCCTCACCCGCATCGACGACGATCTACCCGCATCTCTCGACCGCTTGATGACCCTGTTGCGGATCCCCTCTATCTCGACCGATCCTGCCTATGATGACGACGTTCAACGGGCCGCCCAATGGGTTGCGGATGATCTCGCAACGCTGGGAGTAGACGCCGAAATCCGTCCGACAACGGGGCATCCGATGGTTGTCGGCCATGTCGGCGAAGGCGCGCCACATCTTCTCTACTACGGCCACTACGACGTGCAGCCCGTGGACCCGCTCGACCTGTGGACGAACGATCCTTTTGATCCCCGTATCGAAGACACCGCCAAAGGCAAAGTCATTCGCGGCCGCGGTGCAAACGACGACAAGGGCCAGATGATGACCTTCATCGAAGCCTGTCGCGCATGGAAAGCCGTCACAGGGAAATGGCCTTGCAAAGTAACCTTTCTCTTTGAGGGCGAAGAAGAATGCGGCTCACCGTCTCTCATCCCGTTTCTCGAAGCCAATTCTGACGAACTCTCCGCGCCCGACATCGCGCTGATCACCGATACAAGCCGTTTTGACGCCGACACCCCCGCCATCACCACAATGCTACGTGGCCTTCTGGGCGAAGAGTTGATCATCACCGGACCCAACGTCGATCTGCATTCAGGCGGATACGGCGGCCCGGCTATCAATCCGATTCGCGTACTGGCCGACATCATCGATGCACTTCACGACGATCAGGGCCGCGTCACCGTTCCCGACTTTTACGACGGCGTGCCGGAAATATCCGACGAGATCATGGCGCAATGGAACGCGCTTGGTTTTGACGATGCCGCCTTTCTGCGCGATGTGGGCCTCAGCCTGCCCGCTGGGGAAAAGGGCCGCAGCGTTCTCGAAATGCTCTGGTCGCGCCCAACCTGCGAAGTCAACGGCATCATCGGTGGCTACACCGGCGACGGCTTCAAAACCGTACTGCCCTCGCAGGCGCGCGCCAAAATCAGCTTCCGCCTCGTCGGCACCCAAGACCCGCACAAAATCCGCATCGCCTTCCGCGAGATGGTCCGCGCGAAGCTGCCACCAGATTGCAGCATCGACTTCAAAGACCACGGAGCCTCCCCCGCCAGCATCATGGCCACCGATGATCCTGCCTTTGAAAAGGCCCGCAATGCGCTGTCAGACGAATGGCCCAACCCTGCGGCCTTCATCGGCAGTGGCGGATCGATCCCAATCGCAGGTCACTTCAAAGAGATCCTGAACATCGACACCATGTTGATCGGCTACGGACTTGAGGACGACGGCCTGCATTCTCCGAACGAAAAGTACGACCTGCGCAGCTTCCATCAGGGCGCGCGCAGTTGGGCACGGGTTTTGGACGCGCTCACGAAATAGTCGCCTGCACGTTCACCAAAAACCCCCGAATCGCGGCCAGCGTTGCCTCGGGGGACTGATCGGGAAAGAAATGGCCGCCGGGGATCGCCTCGGCAGTCATATCTTCAAGCCAGGGCGCCCAGGTCTGCGGCACGTCAAACAACTTCGCCATCGCGCCAGTCGTCCCGTAAAGTACCAACGCAGGCCCCTTGAACTTGCGCCCGACGTCTGCCGCATCGTGATAAACATCCACGGCCAGTGCCGCGCGATAATCATTGGTCATCGCAGCAATCGTCGCCTGGTCCCGCCACGCCGCACGATACTTGTCCAAGGCCTCAAAGACCTCCAGCGACGCACCGCCCCAACCCAACAAACAGGCCTCAAAGAAATGATCCGGGTCAGCCTCAATCATGCGCTCGGGAAACGGCGCGGGCTGCGCCAAAAAGGACCAGTGAAAATACGCGCACGACACCTCCGCCGACCAATTGGCCAAAAGCGTGTGCGTTGGCACAATATCCATAACAACCAACGATAAAACCCGCTCGGGCGCATCCAGCGACAACCGATGGGCCACTCGCGCCCCGCGATCATGCCCCACCAGATGAAACGCCTCAAACCCAAGCGACGTCATCAACGCCGCCATATCTCCGGCCATGGCACGAAACGCATAATTCGTCAGATCAGCCAAAGCCTCAGGTTTGCTTGAGGCTCCATATCCCCGCAAATCCGCCGTCACGACAGTGAAATCCCGCGCAAGGTCATCCGCAATCCGCGCCCACATCGCCCGCGTTTGCGGAAACCCATGCAGCAGCAACACCGCAGGCCCCGCCCCGGTCACGTCATAGGCAATCTCGATGCCATCGTTTTGAAAAATCGCCATAAACCTCTCCTACACACAAAGTGCAGCAGATGGTCTTGGCATCAAGTGGAAAGTGGCGCGGTTGACGGGGCTCGAACCCGCGACCCCCGGCGTGACAGGCCGGTACTCTAACCAGCTGAGCTACAACCGCGCGATGGGGGTGATCTAAGCGAGCCGCACGGGCGCGTCAATCGCCAAAATCCCCTAAACCACCACTATATTCCGATGGGCCGCTAAGGCGGTCTCGCTCTGCACCGGAAAGGAGGCGTTGGCGCGGTTGACGGGGCTCGAACCCGCGACCCCCGGCGTGACAGGCCGGTACTCTAACCAGCTGAGCTACAACCGCGTATCCAACCCGCGCGCTTCTAGGCATGCGCAAGCGATGCGTCAAGCAGATTTGGCACCCGCGCTGTCTAACCCAGACGCAGCTCTGTCCATTTCAGTCAACAAAAACACCACGAGCGCATCAAAAACGATCCGCACCCGACGGTTTGTCTTCAACTCCTGAGGCGCCACCAACCAGACCGGGAACTCAAAAGTCAGTGCATCACGCAAGACAGGCACCATCCCCGGCGTCATCAATCCCACATCCCAACCGTTTAGTCCAAGCCCCAGCCCACGCCGCGCCATTTCCCAATGCACCAGATGGCTGGCGGACCGGGCCACAAAATCCGACGCCTCGACCGGCACACCTTTCGCACGCAAAGCCCCAAGACTATCGCTGGTCTCACCAAACCCGATAAACGGCACCCCTGCCAAATCAGATAGCGCATTGAACGGGCCGTGCTCAGCGATGAACGCATGGCTCGCAAACAAACCGCCCATTTCGGATTTGATCCGCCGTCCGATCAAATCGGGATCCGTCGGCTCGGTGTTGCGGATCGCGATATCCGCCTCGCGCCTGCGCAAGTCGCTCAGTGAATTCGTCGCAACAATATCTATCACGATCCCCGGATGCTTTAGCCGCAAAGCCTCAATAAAGACGGGCAACACATAAGCCGAATACATCTCGGTCGCCGTGATTTTGACGACCCCCTCAATCGACTGCACCTGCCCTGTCGCGGCCAGAGACAGCCGCTCTGCTGCCTCACCCATTGCATGCACATGTTCGGCCAGTTCCATCGCGGCGGGTGTCGGGATCAATTGGCGTCCTGCACGTTCAAACAACGTCACATCCAATTGCGCCTCTAAGGCGGCCACCTGCCGCCCGACCGTCGGCTGCGTCAGCGCCAAAACACGCGCCGCCGCCGACAAAGACCCCTCTTCAAGTGTCGCCAGAAATGCGCGCACCTGGTTCCAGTCAAAATTCACAATCTGCCAATTCATACAAATTTGCATATCATGCCTACAGGTTTTCGCAATTCCTATACGCGTGCGCATGTGAGATATCGCAAGCAACAAGGAGCCAACCACATGATCGACACGACTTTCTGGGACCGTATCGCCCGCAAATATGCGAAAAGCACGATAGCCAACATCCCCGCCTACGAGCAAACGCTTGACCACGTCCGCCGTCACCTGCGGGCGACCGACACCGTCCTCGAGGTTGGCTGCGGCACCGGTTCAACTGCCCTCCTCCTCGCCCCGTCCGTCGCCCGGTACAAAGGCACCGACTTTTCGTCCGAGATGATCGCAATCGCGCGTGAAAAACTGGCCGACACCCCGCTCGACGGCCTCACCTTCGACGTCTCTGCCGCCACACTGGACACCACCGCTGATCAAAGCCAGGACGTCGTCCTCGCACTCAATCTCTACCACCTTGTGCCAGACATCGCCGCCGCGTTGAACGCCGCGCACCGCAGCTTGCGCCCCGGCGGCCTGCTGATCTCCAAGTCACCCTGCCTCGCAGGCAAATGGTACCTCAGACCCATCATCAAAATCATGCAGCTGGTCGGAAAAGCCCCCTACCTGCGTTACCTTTCCATCAAGGACTACGACGCAGCCATCAAGGCCGCAGGCTTCGACATCGTCGAAACGGCACTCTATTCGCCGAAGACCCCGAACCGCTTTGTCGTGGCACGCAAACGCTGAACAGGCTTCACCCTTTCAAAATACCTCGGGTGAGGCGCCAAAGGCGGCGAGGGCAGCGCCCTCAGGAAACCTCACCGTTCCGGCAAGGGAATAAATTCGGCATCTCCCGGCGGCAATTGAAACCGCGGATTGGTCTCCCACTCTCCGCGCCGCCAGGCCTCCTTGGCCTCGTCAATCCGCTCTTTCGACGAGGCGACGAAATTCCACCAGATATACCGTGACCCTTCCATCGTTTCGCCCCCAAGGATCATCACCCGCGCGCCCTGCGGGCCTGCCGTCATGCTCACCCGGTCGCCGGGGCGGAACACCATCATCTGGCCGGCGGCATAGATCTCGCCCGCAACCTCAACCGCGCCCGTCACCACATACACGCCCCGATCCTCGTGATCGTCCGGCATCGGTAGCTTGGCCCCCGCCTCAAGCACTGCATCGGCGTAGAACATCTCCGACGCCACCTCGACCGGCGCGCGCTCACCATAAGCATTGCCAAGGATCAGACGCACTTCCTTGCCCTCCCCTTCAAGCACCGGCAAAGCCTCTTTCGGGGCGTGCTGAAAACTCGGTGCCCGGTCCTCGTGATCCTTTGGCAAGGCAACCCAGGTCTGAACGCCAAAAAACGGCATCGGATCGACCTGCGTTTCGTCGTCCGTGCGCTCGGAATGCGTTATCCCGTGACCCGCGACCATCCAGTTCACGGACCCCGGCTCGATCCAACTATCGGTTCCCAGACTGTCGCGATGATGCATCCGGCCCCGATACAAATAACTGATGGTCGCAAGTCCGATATGCGGATGCGGGCGGACATCCAGCCTCTTCGTCGGAAGAAACTCCGCCGGTCCCATTTGATCGAAAAAGATAAACGGCCCAACCATCTGCCGCTTTGGCGCAGGCAAAGCCCGGCGCACTTCAAAGCCACCAATGTCACGTGCGCGCGGAATGATAACGGTTTCAATTGCATCCACCGCGTCGCCGGTCGGGCAATCGGGATCAAGTGCGGGGTTCCAGCTCATAGCCATGCCTCCTCAAGCAAATGTATACTCAAGCAGCTAGGCAGTAACTCGCGCTATGAACATCGCAATTTTCGAACAGAACCTGTGCCGAGCGGCGCAAAGACACCAAAACAAACGCCTAATCGCCCGCCTTCATGCGCTTTTCGTCTTCCAGCTTCTCCATCAGAGGTCGATAATAGGCATGCAACCGATCCCCCATATCCCCAAGCGCGCGATGGTTCCAAAGAATCCAGCGGTCCTTGTCGGCGCGCAAAGCATCGCCGTCTTTGTATTCCATCAACTTCGTCGGCTTGATGTAATCGCCTGGCAAAGTCACCGCCGCCAGCCCGTCCCGGCGCTTTTGCACCCAAGGCAAAGCGCCCTTCAGATACACCAGCCATTTGCCCGTATGCATGTACTCATTCAGGAATTTCACCACGAGCGAATTGGGCAAGCGGTTGATATGCATTTGCGCAACCCAGCTGATAAACCGCTC
>JARFRG010000207.1 GCA_029287375.1 Boseongicola sp.
GAGACAGGCCCTACTTCCGGGCAATAAGCCAGGCACCGGAGACGCCTTGAGCAGAACGTCATCGGCCTAACCGCCCGGAATGTCGGGGCAATTTGCGCAGGATCTCGGAATGGGAGGAAAGGCTGGACTGCCTGGCTGTGCAGACAGTCCCGAGCGAAACAGTCTGGGGCTGAAATTCCCTGTTAACAGGGAAAATACAGGGAAAAATGGCGTTTTCCGCCGCATTTGGCTCCATGCAGCTCGATTCGTACATATAAATCACAGGTTTACGCACGAATTCCCTACTCAAGTTAACAGGGAAGTAAATTCCGGTATCAGGGAAAGAAATCGGAAGAACAGGGAAGATATAGCCGCATTTTCATTGCGAAGTCACGGCTGAGTGGCCCGATACTCGCGAAGCTGAAGCAAGTAAGAAATGGCAGCGCTACACGCTGCCGTTTCAAAGTTATCCCATCGTCGGCATGACAAATTCCGGATCGGTCCGCACTCCTGATGGCCACCGTGTGGTGATTGTCTTCAACCGTGTATAAAACCGCACGCCTTCCGCCCCATGCATGTGATGATCGCCAAACAGTGACTGCTTCCAACCACCAAAAGAATGGAAGGCCATTGGCACGGGGATTGGGACGTTGACCCCGACCATGCCGACCTCAATGTCATGTGCAAACGTCCGAGCAGCGTCTCCATCGCGGGTGAAAACGGCAACGCCGTTGGCATAGTCGTGAGCATGGATCAGATCCACGGCCTCAGCATAGGTCTTGCGGCGTACAACTGACAGAACCGGGCCGAAGATCTCTTCGCGCCAGACGGTCATGTCGGGGGTCACTTCGTCTATGAGCGTGGGGCCAACGAAGTAGCCGTTTTCGTAGCCCTGCGGCGACACAAATCCGCGCCCGTCCACAACGATTTTCGCGCCCTCTGCTTCGCCGCGATCAATCAAGCCTTTGATCTTGTTCATCGCCGCTTCGGTCACAACCGGACCCATATCAGAGCTGCGGTCAGCAGCAGGGCCAACTTTCAGAGCTTCGATCTTTGGGACCAGCTTAGCAATCAGCGCGTCGGCGACGGCATCGGTCACAGGCACCGCGACAGAAATGGCCATGCACCGCTCCCCGGCCGAACCATAGGCCGCGCCCATCAAGGCGTTAGCCGCCATGTCAAGGTCGGCATCGGGCAGGATTACCATGTGGTTCTTGGCACCTCCAAGCGCCTGCACGCGTTTGCCGTGTTTGGTGCCTGTCTCGTAGATGTACTTCGCGATCGGGGTCGAGCCGACGAAGCTGATCGCCTTCACATCTGGGTGGGTCAGCAATGCATCGACTGCTTCCTTGTCGCCTTGCACGACATTGAAGACACCTTCAGGGAGGCCGGCTTCCGCCAACCATTCGGCAATAAGTAGCGAAGCCGAGGGATCGCGTTCACTGGGCTTCAGAATGAAAGTGTTTCCGCAAGCAAGGGCCACTGGGAACATCCACATGGGCACCATGGCGGGGAAGTTGAACGGTGTGATCCCGACAACCACCCCCAGTGGCTGGCGCAGCGAATGACTGTCCACTGCGGTACCAACATTCTCTGTGATTTCGCCTTTCAGGAGATGCGGCGCCCCGACCGCGAATTCCACAACTTCAAGGCCACGGGTTACTTCTCCGACGGCATCTTCGTGCGTCTTGCCATGTTCGGCCGAGATCGCTTCAGCCAGTTGATCGGCGCGGTCCCAAAGGATCATCTTGAAACGATCTAGAATGCGCGCCCGGCGCAGCGGTGGCGTCTTTGACCAAGTGGTCCAGGCCGCCTTGGAGGAGGCAACGGCCCGGTCCACCTCATCAGTTGAGGCCAGCGCCACCGTTCTTTCTGATTCACCGGTTGCCGGGTTGAATACCGGCTGGCTGCGGCCTGATGTGCCCGCAACGCGGGCGTTGTTTATGAAATGTGCGATCTCGGTCATGTGTGGTTCCTCCTGTTTCGAGGACTGTATCTATGATATGTTTTCGCATATAAATGGCCGTAAATGACTATCCGATATGCAGGAACGTTACATTGGACTGGAATGACCTGAAATACTTCCTGGCTGTCGCGCGCGAAGGACAAATGCTTGGAGCTGCCGGACGCATGGGTGTCAGTCAGGCACGTCTAAGTCGTCACATCGCGGCCCTGGAAGAGGCTGTTGGTGCGCGCCTGTTTGATCGGACGACGCGTGGTTCAACCTTGACAAAGGACGGCGAGGCTCTGTTTGCGACTGCTGAGAATATAGAAAGCGAAATTCTAGCCGGTGCCGCTGGCATCAAAGGGCAAGATGATGTGGCAGGCACAGTACGTATTGGCGCGCCTGACGGTTTCGGAAGTGCGTTTCTTGCGCCGCGACTTGATCGGTTTCGGACGGCCTATCCAGAACTCTGCATCCAGCTTGTGCCGGTTCCGCGTAGCTTTTCGCTTTCAGAACGCGAGGCGGATATCGCAATAATGGTCGGTCGTCCGGACAAAGGGAGGCTGCGGGTGAAGAAGCTCGTCGATTACTCCCTCAGCCTTTACGCAACGCGAACCTATCTTGAGCGCCGCGGAAACCCACAGCAGATCGACGAACTGAAATCGCACACTCTGATCGGCTATGTCGACGATCTCGTATACACGCCCGAGCTAAACTATACGGGTGAGTTTCTTCGCGACTGGCGCTCTGATATCGAAATCTCCACCGCAATTGGCCAATTCGAGGCTGTCAGTGCGGGTGTGGGCGTCGGTATCTGTCACGACTTCATGGCTGCGGCAAATACTGACCTTGTGAAGCTGTTCCCAGAGCATTCCGCAACTCGCAGCTATTGGATCGTATGGCACGAAAATCTCCGGGTTGCGAGGCGTGTGCATGCGGTGGCGGACTTGCTGGACGCAATTGTGCGGGAGGAGCGTGGCCTTTTTTTTCAGGCGTACGCCGAGCCACAACCTAAAGAGTAAGCGCAGCCCGGAAGGCTTCCAGCGCTGCGACCTCGTCGCCTTGCGCAAAGGCCTCCATGCCGACGGGACCAGAGTATCCTAATTCCGACAAGGCACGCGCGACCCCTGGATAGTTGATTTCGCCCGTCCCCGGCTCGCATCGGCCCGGATTGTCGGCGAGCCGGCTCTCACTGTCGCAACTTCGCTATTTAAAAAAATGAAAACGCCAACGCATTGTTGGGTGCCGAAGTGTCCCCGGCTTTGCGGGGGCCCCACTTAAAAAACCTTACTAGGCGTCGCGTTCCATGATCCATTCGACCTCGGGTGCCGCCACAAAGCGCCACTTGCGCTTTGGGCCCGCCATGACGTTTAGGTAATACATCTCAAACCCGTAGGGTGCGCCGCAAGGGTGGTGGCCGCGCGGCACGCAAACGACATCACCATCGCTGACCGCCATTGTTTCATCCAATTGGCCATCATCTGTATAAACCCGCTGAATCCCAAAGCCCGACGCTGGGTTCAGGCGGTGATAATAGGTTTCTTCCAGATAGGTAATGCGCGGGTAGTCATCTTCATCGTGTCGGTGAGATGGATACGAAGACCAGTGGCCCGCAGGTGTAAACACCTCGGTGACAAGCAAGCTGTCGCAATAGTCCTCGTTCTCCATCGCAATGTTGTTGATGTGGCGGGTGTTGGTGCCATTGCCACGTTCAGTGAGGGTGATGCCATCGGGCCCAATGCGGCGCGCTTTGTGGCCGCTTTTGCCGGGTGCAAGGCAGACGGCCAGAACGCAATCGGTCTCGGCCGTGGCCTCCCACGACGTACCATTGGGCAGATACAAACAATGCGGCGATGACTTTTCAAAGACGTTCATCCGGTCGCCCAGCACGCCCCAGTCTTGCTCCGCGGCCGTGATTTTGGCCTTACCTTCCACCATCACTAGAATGACTTCGTGGTCACTCGTCGCCTCGGCCGCTGTGTCACCCGCCTTGAGCTTGTAAAGTGAGAACCCGACATATCGCCAACCCGCGGATTCAGGCGTGATCTGGTGCACTTTGCCACGGTCGCCAAACGGCTTTTTGAGAAGATCAGACATCGGTATTTCCTTTATCTTCGGGATCAAAGGCTATGAAAAACGCGTGGGCGCAAATTGCAAAAAGGACTGCAGCGAAAACAACCCATCCGGGGTGGCCAAACGCCGTTTCAAACAGGCCATAAAGTGCGATCACAGCAACCATCACAACCCGCCGGATCAAGGGTTTGAAAAACGGATGGTTGAGGCCAAGAAGCTCTATCATTTCATCACGACCAGCCCGGCCTTGGCACAGGCGGCTACGATATAATCATATCCCATTTTGGAGTACGCATAGGGCGCGGCGACAGCGGGGTCTTGTTCCGCCTCGACGACAATCCAGCCGTTGTAGTCCATCGCCTTGAGCTTGGTCGTCACTGCGTCAAAGTCGATACAACCATCGGGGTCTCCGGGTACGGTGAAGGCCCCGCCTGCAACCGCATCAAGGAAACTGGCGTCTTTTGCGTGGATTTGATCCAAAACCGATTGCCGCACGTCTTTGTAGTGCACATGGTGGACACGGTCCGCCCATTTGTCGAGAACGGCAACAGGGTCAGCCTCTGCGAAATGCAAATGGCCGGTGTCATAAAGCAGGCCCAATTCCGGGCCAGAGCCTTCCATCAGCCAATCGATATCTTCGGCGTCTTGCACCATGGCCCCCATGTGGTGGTGATAGGCGAGTTTCACGCCCTGCCCTTCGCTCCACTTCGCAAGCTCGGAAAGTTTGGCCGCGTATTCCAGCACCTCGCCGCGCGTCAGTTTCGGGCGCGTGGACACGGGTACACCCATCGTTCCCTGAATGGTGTTTGAGCATTCCGCATAAACGATACATGGCGCGTTCAGGGCGGCAAATTGCTCAACCTGTTCCGCGATCGCTTCTTTTTCCTGATCGACTGTGGACACCATCAGATTGCCCGAACACCAGCCACCGCACAGCGACACGCCGTATTCATCCAGATACGTCCGCAGGCCTTCGGTGTCTGCAGGCATGCGGCGGCCGCGTTCTACGCCGCTGTAGCCGATGCGTGCGGCGTCTTCCATCGCGTCTTCGGTGGTGTAGTTTTTTGTCAGCTCTGGCAGATCATCATTCTGCCAAGCGATCAGGGATATGCCGACTTTGACGGCCATCTAGTCGATCCTTTGGGATTTCTTGTTTTCTTGATAATTTGCGTAGGCCTCAATGACCTCGGCCCGCTCGGATACTTCGGGCACGCCCACATCCCACCATGTGCCGCCATGTGACGTTGATGGATATGGGTCAGTGTCTATCACGACCACATAAGGACCTTTGATGCCATGGCGCTTGGCAAGTGCCGCTTCGAGTTCAGCGATCGTGCTAACCTTGACCGATGTCGCGCCCATAGACCCTGCATGTGCTGCAAAGTCGATGTTGGAATTTTCGCCGCCCGTTGAGTGCGCCAGAAGGTTATTAAACTCTGCTCCGCCAGTGCCCATCTGCAAACGGTTGATACAGCCATAACCCCGGTTGTCGGTGATCACTGTGGTGAAAGAAATCCCCAACATCGCCGCCGTCGCCATTTCGGAATTCGCCATCATATAGGTGCCATCACCGGCAAAGCAGATCACGTCGCGGTCAGGCTGGGCCATTTTGATGCCCATTGCACCGGCCACTTCATAGCCCATGCAGGAGAAGCCATATTCCATATGGTAGCCACCGGGTTTGTTGGCTTTCCAGAGTTTGTGCAATTCACCGGGCATGGCGCCAGCGGCACACATGGCCACAGTTTCCTCAGTGGCGCTGCGTTGTACCGCCCCTACGACCTGCATGTCGGTGGGCAAGGCAATACCGTCCTTGGGCGCATCCGTCAGCGGATCAACTTTCCCGAACCAGTCGGCTTTCAACGGGGCGACACTTTCGTCGATTTTGTAACCATCAATTGCGTCGCCAAGCTCGGCCAAACCAATCTTCGCATCCGCCATAAGCGGCATAGCGCCATGTTTAGCGGCGTCATAAGCGGCAGTGTTCAGGCTGATGACCTTGCGCTGCGGGTTTGCGAACAGGCCCCACGATCCGGTAGTAAAATCCTGAAATCGCGTGCCCACGCCAAGCACCAGATCTGCCTTTTCGCAAACATCGTTGGCAGGCTCGCCGCCCGTCACACCGATAGGGCCAAGGTTTAACGAATGATCCCACGCCAGCGCGGATTTGCCCGCCTGCGTTTCGGCAACCGGAATACCGTGGGCCTCGGCAAAAGCCTGTAAATCCTCGCAAGCATCTGAATAATGCACGCCACCGCCAGCAACGATCACAGGCTTCTTGGCAGCTTTCACAGCCTCGGCCACACGGGCCAATTCGCCCACGTCTGGGCGAATTCGGCGTGTGTACCAGACCTGGGTCTCAAAGAAGCTGACAGGATAGTCGAACGCCTCGGCCTGCACATCTTGGCACATGGACAAGGTCACAGGACCGCAATCGGCAGGGTCTGTCATGGTGCGGAAGGCGCGCGGCAGGGCCGTAAGCAATTGTTCGGGCCGCGTGATCCGGTCGAAATAGCGGCTGACAGGTTTGAAGCAGTCGTTCACACTGACGGTGCCGTCGGTGAAATCTTCAACCTGTTGCAACACAGGGTCAGGCCCTCGGTTGGCAAACACATCACCGGGCAACAACAACACTGGCAGTCGGTTCACATGGGCCAAGCCCGCCGCCGTCACCATGTTCAAAGCACCCGGCCCGATAGAAGACGTCACCGCCATCGCGCGTTTGCGTTTCAGCTGCTTCGAATAGGCGATCGCCGCATGCGCCATCGTCTGTTCATTGTGTCCGCGATATGTGGTCAGCTTGTCTTTGGCGCTGTGCAGTGCCTCACCGATGCCAGCCACGTTGCCATGGCCAAAAATCGCCCAGCATCCTGCGATGAACGGGACGCCGTCCTCGTTCATCTGGACATTGATATAGCGGACCAAAGCCTGCGCTGCGGTCAAACGGATCGTCTTTGTCATGGTTTGCTCCTTATGCAGCGTTCAGCCGGGCGTCTTGGCGGGCATTGTCCCAAGTGTCGCAAAGCCGCTGAAAGCGGTCCGCCATTTGAGACACGGCCTCAGCATCACTCGTATCACCCTTTAGCCAAGCGCGCGCCGCGTCACCAAAGATCGTGCGACCCACAGCAAAGCCTTTCACAAGCGGCTGTTTCGCCGCCATGGCAAAACTTGCCGCCAGCTCCTCCTCTGATGCGTCCAGTCCCAACACAACGATACCTCGCGTCCGTGGATCGTTGCGCTCGATTGCATTGACAGCATTTTGCCACGCGTCATCGGTTGTGAACGGTTCAAGCTTCCACCAATCGGGGTAGACACCCACGTCATAGAACTGCTGGATCAAGGAGGCGCTCGTCTCATCATCGACAGCGCCCACTTTCGACGGGATCACCTCAAGCAGAAATTCCAGATTGTTGCGACGCGCGGCGGTAAACAGGCGTTTCACGCGAGCCTCTTGCAGGGCGCGGGTCTTGTCATCGTCGTCCGGGTGACAGAACACCAACAGCTTGACCACGTTTTCACGCGCCCATTCCTTGAGGCGGCCGAAATCTTCGCCCAAATCGTCTTCGAACTGAATGGGGCGCGATCCGGGATCCTCTGTCGGGCGGCCAATCCAAAGACCGCTGGCCGTGGCGCGGTGCAGCGCGCTGCGCCCGATGCGGTTGTCACACAGGATGCCGTACCCTGGCTGGCCATTCTGGACCTGTAGGGCGGCATCAAGGCAAAGCTCTTTGAACGCGCCACCTTTTTCTAGCGAATAGCCCTCCATCTCTTCCAGCTGCAAACGGTGATCAAACGCAAAGGTGCGCACGTGATCCCATGTGCCATTCGTCAAAGTATGGCGATTGGTAGCCCAGTGCACTTGCTCAAGTTCGGCGTCATTGCGCAAATCAGGCTTCTGGATGCCGCGCTCAAAGAAGAACTGCAACTCGTCCCAGCTGGGATAGGCAGGCGTGCACCCGTGGCGAGAGACCGCAAATGCACCACAGGCATTGGCGTATTTCAGTGCAGTGGGCCAATCCTCGCCGTCAAGCCAGCCTTTCAGCAGACCAGACATAAAGCCATCGCCGGCCCCCAAAACATTGAACACTTCAATTGGAAAACCAGGTCCCGCCTCGCCATCATCAAGGCTGTCTGGAATGTCACCGGCAAAGGCCACAGCCCCATCCGCGCCACGCTTGCAAACAAGCGTCGCACCAGACACAGCCCGCACGGCGCGCAGTGCTGCAATCGTGTCGGTTGATCCGCCTGCGATATGGAACTCTTCTTCGGTGCCGACGATCAGGTCAAACAAATGCAACGAGGCTTGCAGCTTTGCTGTCACCGCTGCGCTTTCCACGAAACGACTTTCACCGTCGCCGTGGCCTGCAACACCCCAAAGGTTCGGGCGGTAATCAATATCGAGCGCTGTCTGCTGTCCGTTCTCGCGCGCAAGCCTCAAGGCCTTCAACGTCGCCGCTTCGACCTGTACGTTGCTTAGGTGCGTCCCTGTAGCGACAATCGCACGGGCGGTCTTGATGAACTGTGGATCGATGTCGTCTTCAGTCAGCCCCATATCCGCACAATTCTCGCGATAGAAAATCAGTGGGAACTGGTCTTCGTCGCGAATGCCCAACAAGACCAAAGCGGTCAAACGCTCCGTATCAATTTTGACGCCGTCGGTGTTCACGCCTTCGCGGGCGAGCTGTTCGGTCACAAAGCGGCCCATATGCTCGTCGCCCACACCCGTGATCACGGCTGATTTCAGTCCCAGCCGCGCGGTGCCACAGGCGATATTCGTGGGTGATCCGCCAATGTATTTGTCAAAGGACCCCATGTCCTCAAGACGACCACCGATCTGCGCGCCGTAGAGGTCAACAGACGACCGCCCGATTGTGATTAAATCTAACTTAGACATCGCTCATCCTCACGGGTTTGCCTTCCTTGGCCGACAGTGTTGCGGCTTCTGCCATTGCGAGGGCATTGACGCCCTCTTCAAGGGTGACGGGCATTTTCGTACCTTTGGTGACTGCCGTGACGAAGCTGTCCCACTCAGCGATGTAGGCGGGCATATACCGCTCTAGGAAGAAAAACGTCGGTTTTGCTTCGGTCACACCGGAACTGGTGGACTTCACGACAAGGTTTTCGAGCAGGTTCTTCGACTGCAACATGCCGTCAGAGGCCAAAACCTCGATGCGCTGGTCATAGCCGTATGCCGCGCGGCGAGAGTTTTTGATCACGGCGATGCGCCCGTCCGCATATGCCATCGTCACCACAGCGGTATCCACGTCCCCTGCCGCGCCAATCTCGGGATCAACAATGCTGGTTCCGACAGCAGTAATATTCACTGGCGTCGCACCAAGAATGAACTGGGACATGTCAAAATCGTGGATCATCATGTCGCGAAACAACCCGCCGGACATTTTTACGTAGGACACGGGCGGCGGAGCCGGATCAAAGGATGTGATGCTGAGCAATTCGGCCCTGCCGATCTCGCCGGCATCAAGCGCCTTTTTCAGAGCGTTGAAGCTAGGGTCAAACCGGCGGTTAAACCCGATCATCACGGGTTTGCCGGTTTCAGCGACTACCTTTTGGCAGGCGCGCGCGCGCTCAAGGCTCAGATCAACGGGCTTTTCACATAGCACTGCTTTGCCAGCCTGCGTTGCCTTTTCCATAAGGTCAGAGTGAGTATCCGTGGAGGTCGCGATCAAGACTGCATCAATGGTGGGATCTGCGATGACGTCGTCGGTTGTGCGCGCAGCACACTTGAATTCAGTAGCCAGCTTGTCTGCGCTTTCGGGGAAGTGATCCGATACGGCAACCAATTCGCTTCCGGTATGAGACGAGATTGCCTTGGCGTGAACCCAGCCAATACGGCCTGCGCCGAGAAGACCAACTTTCAACATAAGGTTTGCTTTCTTAGGTGCTTCGTGGCCCTTGGCCACATGAGCTGAATGAGGAGGTACAGCCGAGCCCGCGCTTTCGGGAGTAATGTCGTGGACCAATCCCTTGGTCCCCGACGGTTTTCGCAAAAGGTTGGTCATACGGTTCCGCCAAGCGACCCTTCAAGCGTCGCCATTTCCTGACCGCCTGCCATCATGTCCTGCAACTCGTCCGGGCTGATCTCGCCGCGCACTGCGGTGCCAAGGGTCTGACCCCGGTTCAACACTGTGAAGCGATCCCCAACGGCCATCGCGTGGCGCACGTTGTGAGTGATAAAGACCACCGCGACGCCCTGCTTGCGCACCTTGTCGACCGTGGCCAGAACATTGGACGTCTGACGCACGCCCAAAGCCGACGTGGGCTCGTCAAGGATAAGGACCTTTGCCCCGAAATGCACCGCGCGGCTGATGGCAACGGTCTGACGCTCGCCCCCCGACAAGGTGCCAACGGCCTGATCTGGACCCCGCAGGTTGATGCCCATTTTGCGCATCTCGTCCATCGTCACTTTGTCAGCGAGCGCCTGATCGAGAAAGTTGATCCCCATCACCTTTTTCACCGGCTCGTTGCCCATGAAAAAGTTCCGCGCAACAGACATTAGCGGGATCATCGCAAGGTGCTGGTGCACCGTGGCAATCCCTGCGTCCATCGCATCACGAGGCGTTTCAAAATCAAGCGGCTTGCCGTCGAAAATGATCTCGCCCTTGGTGGGCTTATGCACGCCGGACATGGTTTTGATAAAGGTCGATTTGCCCGCGCCGTTGTCACCCAAAAGACAGTGACATTCGCCCGGGAACACATCCAGCGACACGCCCGCAAGCGCGATCACCGCACCGAAGTGCTTTTCAATGTTCTTCATCTGAATGATCGGGGTTTTGCTTTGATCAGACATCTTATCTCTCCCCTGTGATCATGCGTCGGATGTAGGTGTTCAAGATCACCGCACCCAAAAGAATAAGACCAAGGAACACGCGGAACAGCGAGCTTTCGACCCCGGCAAAGAACAGACCCTGCTGCACCACGCCAAAGATCAAAGCCCCAAGGGCTGCCCCCAGAACCGAACCGTACCCACCGGTCAGCAAAGCGCCACCGATGACCACGGCAATAATCGCCTCGAACTCTTTCAAAAGCCCGCGATCCGCACCGGCCGAGCCAAACTCCATCACCTGACAGGTGGCGAAAATCGTGGCGCACAAGGCGGTAAACATAAACATCAGGATTTTCACGCGATCCACCGGAACGCCCGAGTTGCGGGCCGCCTCTGCGTCACCGCCAGCTGCGAAAATCCAGTTGCCGAAACGTGTTTTAGTCAAAAGGACATGACCAAAGACGATCAGGATAATGGCCCAGATGATCATCATCGGAATGCCATCGACCACAGGCTCACCCATCCGCGAGCCGCGCTCGAAGGTGGCGATGATCCCAGCGTCGCCCAATATGTTGAAGAAGCCGCCGAAGATTTTGCCGCCGAAGATCGACCCAAGCCAGTCGCCTTCAGCTGCATCCCGGATGCCACCAATAATGGTCTTATTTTCAAGCGTCTGCGGAATGTAGATCGTGAAACCGCGCAGGATGAACAGAAACGCCAGTGTCACAATGAAACTTGGCAGCCCTGTCTTGACGACGATATAGCCATTCACCGCGCCGATCGCGAGGCAGATGGCGAAGGTGATGATAATGGTCAGCCACATGGGCCATCCCAGAACCACACCGAACACGGCGATCATCATGCCTGCAAATCCGATCATCGAACCGACCGAAAGATCGAACTCGCCTGCGATCATCAAAAGACAAGCGCCGACGGCAATGATCATGAATTGCGCAGAAACGATCGTCCAGTTCATCACGCCCTGACTGTTGAACATGCCACTGTCAAAGGCGAACAAAAGGAAGAAGACAAAAACGGCAACGGTGCCAACCATGCCACCCAGTTCAGGGCGGATTAATGAACGTCTAAAGGAGGACATCTCCTTGACGCGTTCGTCGGTATCGGGGGCTTCGGTTTTGGATGCATCTGTCATCTCGACCGGTCCTTTCAAAATTAAAAGGCAGGAGAAAAAAGGCGACCCCCAAGTTCCGAGGATCGCCCTGTAGCTTCAGGTCGACTTAACGGTATTCGCCAGCGAACTCTTCAACTTTTGTCAGGCCGTTCGCAGTGACGAAGCCCGGGCCAGAGTTGATATTGTTGCCGGGAAGAACGCCGTAACGGTCCCAGTTGGTCAGGATCACAACAGGCATATAGGCCTGAAGGAATGGCTGCTGGTCGATACCCCAGGCGATGGTACCGTCCTTGATGCCGTTCACGATCTCTTCGCCAAGATCAAACGTGCCAAAGTGAATGTCACCGGCCATACCGTTTTCCTGCAAGGCAGCAATGGTTGGATCGGCGGAAACCGGACCAAGTGTCAGGATGCCGTCAACGCTTGGGTTGGCCGACAGATACGCCAGAACCTTGTTCTTGATTTCCGACGGGTCAGTGCCCGAGTCCATCATCGAATTGCCGAGTTCCACACCAAGACCGTCTGCATAACCGCGGCAACGCTCGCCCACTGTCGGCTGCTGAATTGCGTGGTTAACACAAAGGAAGTTCGTCACGCCTTCGCCCTTGGCACGAATACCAGCAGCAAAACCCGCGTCATACTCAGGCTGACCCACATACATCAACGCACCAACTTCGCGCGCCTGATCTGGCGTACCGGTGTTCATGATGATGACGTCGATGCCTTGGTCGACAGCTGCGCGGATAGGACCGGCAAGCACGTCATAGTCGGCAAGTGTCGTGATAATGCCATCAGGTGCGGAAGCCGCTGCCTGCTCGATGATGCGCGCCATGTCGGCGATGTCGCCAGTTGGCGGGTTGCGGTACTCGACCTCAACGCCCATCTGATCGCCCGCAAGCGCGATGCCGTTTTTGATCGTGTTCCACCAGCTGTCGCTGTCAGGTGCGTGGCTGAC
>JARFRG010000024.1 GCA_029287375.1 Boseongicola sp.
CCATCAATCTGGTCATACGCCTGAAAGTCGCCGAAATACTTCGTGATCGCCGCCGTCAGCGTCGTCTTGCCATGGTCAACGTGACCAATGGTGCCAATGTTAACGTGCGGTTTGTTGCGTTCGAACTTTGCCTTTGCCATCGCCCTGGTGCCTTTGAATGGGGTCAATTATGGCGGGGCATCTATGGCACTGGCGACGGAAAATCAAGCGTCAGTTGATCGGTTCTTCATCGGAAGTTGCAGCAACCGGCGGCGCAGGTGTCGATATGGTGAAAGGCACACGCGCACGCTCGGGTTTCGGAATGAACCACTCGGGGTTTTCGTTCAGCCAGTCCTCGATCGCCCGCGCGGCATTTTCCGACAGATTGGCAAGTTGCTCATCCGCTTCGCGCACCAGTCCTGACCCGAGAATAGGGACCGAATTACGGAAGCCTTCGCCGACCTGAATGCGTTTCGCGTCGGGGTTCAGGCGCGCTTGAGTGACATTGTCGAACACCGTCACATCCAAAATCATCACCGATTGCGGCGCATAGACCACCGGGATGCCGGGCTGCGCCAGAACAAGGCCGCCAACGACGATCCCGAGGTGATACAAGCCATCACCGTCATAGCGCCGCAAACGTTTGGCTACTGCGTTTTGCACCGTTGTTTCAAGCTGTTGCACGCTCAGTTCGCGCGAGAACGGCCCCATGACCACGTTGTCGGCAATGGCAATGTTGTGACCAAGGCGAAAGTCGCCCAGCGCGACCGGTGCCAGGCTGAGATCTTCTGGTTCAACTGCACAACCCGCCAAAAAGACGCCCGCTATCGCTAGAAATAATGCCTGCCGCATGTGTGTTGCCCCTTCACCAGCCGTAACACGGGTTACCGCGCCCGCCGCGCTATCGCAAGTTAGTCACAGATCGCCCGAAGCGCCGTCCAGTCGTCGTCAGAAATCACCTGTCGGGTCCGGGCCAGTCCAGCGCCGGCCGCGCGCGCGTTTTCGATCCGATCCCCAAGCGCGGGGTGCGACATGAAATGCGCGGCTATGCCCGTCGCATCGCCAAATTCATCCAACAATTTCTGAAACAGATCGCCCAGCGCCCCCGGATCGACATCGGCGTCTTGCAACAGGGTGATCCCGTAAGCATCTGCCGCAGCCTCGGCCTCGCGGCTGTAGTCGGCCTGGATCATCTGTTCGACCAGAAACAACACGACCGCGCCCCCTGCAAAATCGCCAAACAACAACCCCAGCACACCAAGCGAGCCCGCAGATCTCAGCGCAATCCGCGTCGGGTCGCGCGCCGCGACATGGCCGATCTCGTGCGCTAGAACGGCGGCGATCTCATCAGGGTTTTCCGCCGTATCCAGCATGCCCCGAAAAAACACCACCTGCCCGCCCGGCAAGGCAAAGGCGTTCACCATCGAATGATCCAATACGCTGACCGTAATCGGATAGGGCAGATCAAGATCGTTTCCACCGATGGTGTCGAGCATGCGATCCATCGCGGCCATGCCCCTGGGCGCCGTGCAGAAATCAAGCGGCACGAATTCTTCGCTCAGCGCGGATTGAATTTGCTCAAGCGTCGCGGTGCCCAATGCTTCTTCGCCCTTGGGCGGCAGGACGCGCGCAAGCTGGTCGGCCATCACCGGCACCAGCACAAAGACGATCAGAAAAACCGACGCCACCGCCGCCCCGGCCCAGCCGAAAACCCGGGCACGACCGCGCACCGGAGGCTTTTCTTTCAGCCGGCTTGCCCGCGCTCGGATCGTCTGGATCAGGCCCGGATCGCTGACGGTAAGGCGCGCCAGGGCCCGGTCCGTGGTCGTCAACACAAGCTGTGCGTCGTTCGCCTGATCCGGCACCGTTCGAAGGCTCGACAAGGGCCAATTCAGAGCCTCGCCGTTCGGACCGGTCACCACCAGCGTCCCCGCAGTTGCGTCCACACGGACAGAAACCCGCGCCAGTGCCGCGCTGCGCCCATCAGCAAGATCGCAAAATACGGTGACTGGTTCGGACGTCGCCCAGATCATATCGCCGCCCCCAGATCGAGAGCTTCGGCAAAGCCTTCCGCCTCGCGATGCTCGTCCCGGTCGCGTTGTCGAATATCGTGAAGGGATTCAGAACCGATAATCTCAAGCGTCTCAGCATAGTGACGCCAGATTGGCAGTGTCACAAAGGCGTGGCGGAGCGTCGCCCAAACAACGAAGACAAGAAAATATATTGCAAAACCAATGATCTGCAGGGCAATTCCCGGTGCGCTCAGATTGTCGAGATCGTCCAGCGAGAACGACATGTCGTTTCCCGCAAACATCAGAGCAAGATACAGAAAACTGACCAGAGCCCCCGCAATCGCAGTCAGAATGGCGGCCAACCCATAGCCCAGGACATAGATGCCGATAACCCGTGGCGCACGCGCCCCAGAGCGAAAAGTGATCGCGCCCGCAGTCTTTGTTGCCGTCAAGACCCGAAAGCTGCGCACGGCATACCAACCCCACGCGATCCCCAAGAGCGGGACAGACAGCAGGCCAAGCCCAAGCGCACTTTCGATATCTTCGGTAAAGAACGCCGCAACACCCGCGGCGGCACCCATCGCGATCACCGCCCAGAGCGGGATCATGCCCTTGATCAGCATCCGCGCATTTCCGCCCTGTTTAAACGCACGGTCGCCATACCATGTCCGGTCGATCCGGTACTTCTCAAGCCGATACGACATTAATGGCCACAACAGCGTACCCGAAGCGATTGTCAGCGCCCAATAGACCATCGCACGCCAGGCATATCCCCAGGCCGCGGGATCAACGCCAAAGCGAATACCCCGCCAGCGCGTGCGTGCCAAAACGTAACGCCGCGCCCGGTATCGTGCATAAAACCATAGCGGAATGACGCCAATGAACGACACGAAATAGGCCGCCGTATTACCCTCGAACAACGAAAAACTGGCGAACATCAAGATCAGGTTCACCACACCGATGTAGAACGCGAGGATCACCACCGCGATGAAAAATCCAAGCAGCTTTTCCAGCGGATCGCCCACATATTCCAACGGCTGGCCACCCGGGCGGATCGACGACCAGTAATACCGCCGCAACCGCGTTTTCATCCAGAAACGGTAGAACCCGACAGTGAGAACCGACAGCACCCCCATGCCAAACGCCATCCGAAAAATGCGCCCGCGCTTGCCGATGAAGTCTGTGTAAAGGTTGGTCGCCGCCATACCTTAGCTGAACCGGTTGTCTTGCGGGAACCCCCGCGGAGCCATCCGACCCGCGCCAGCGCGTACCCCGATCCACTCGGCCAGATCCTCGGCCGAAACCGTGCGCGTCCGCCCGGCCGGATCAAGCCAGCTGAGGCCATCCGCCAGCGTAAACGTGCGCGCGTCCCTCAGCCCGCCGTCTTTATATTTCTGCAAACGCACGCCTTTACCGCGTCCCATTTCGGGCAGATCAGCGGTAGGGAACACCAGCATCTTGCGGTTTTCGCCAACCGTCGCAAGGTGGTCACCATCCACCGGTTTGCACACAAGCGCGCGCACATCGCCCCGCACATTCAGCACCTGCTTGCCCGCACGGGTCTGCGCCACGATGTCGTCTTCTGACACGACAAACCCATCGCCCGCAGTCGAGGCCACAATCAGCTTTCGTCCCGGCTGATGGATAAACAGCGCGACGATCTCGGCCTCGTTCGGCAGATCGACCATCAGGCGCAACGGCTCACCCATGCCGCGTCCGCCCGGAAGGCTGGACGCCGACAGTGTATAAAACCGCCCGTTCGAGCCGCAGATCAAAAGCCGATCCGTGGTTTCGGCATGAAAGACAAACCTGGGGCCGTCGCCGTCTTTGAATTTCAACTCGCGATCAAGGGCGATATGGCCCGTCATCGCCCGGATCCAGCCCATCTGGCTACAGACAACGGTGATCGGTTCGCGGTCGATCATCGCCTCAAGCGGGACGTCTTCGACCACGGTCGCCTCGGCGAAAATTGTGCGCCGGGCACCGTTCGGAGCATCCTTGCCAAAGGTCTTTTTCACGTCGCGCAACTGGTCCGCGATTTGCGCCCATTGCTGGCTTTCGTCCGCCAAAAGGTCCTGAAGCGCTGCGCGTTCGACCAGCAGTTCGTCAAACTCGCGCCGCAGCTCCATCTCTTCGAGGCGGCGCAAGGCCCGCAGACGCATGTTCAGGATCGCCTCGACCTGAACTTCGCTCAATTCGCCCTCGCCGGCAGGGGGCGAAACATAATCCGTTTCATCCATGGCGCGCACGAAATCACGCGACCAGTCCTCGCGCATCAGGGCGGCTTTGGGTTCGTCGTCGTAACGGATGATGTCGATGACACGGTCCAGATTGAGGAACGCGGTGATAAAACCTTCCAGCACTTCAAGCCGGTGGTCGATCTTGTCCAGTCGGTGCTGCGAGCGACGCACAAGCACCTCGCGGCGATGCTCCATAAAGGCGCGTAACACCTCTTTCAGCGAGCAGACCTTGGGCGTCACACCGTCGATCAGCACGTTCATGTTCAAGCTGAACCGCGTCTCAAGATCGGAATTTCGATACAGCATGTTCATCAGAACTTCGGGATCGACGTTGCGCGATTTCGGCTCAAGCACGATGCGGATGTCTTCCGCACTTTCGTCGCGCACATCGGCAAGAATCGGCACCTTTTTGGTCTGAATGACCTCGGCCAGTTTTTCGATCAGGCGGCTTTTCTGCACCTGATAGGGGATCTCAACGACGACAATCTGCCACTGCCCGCGCCCCAAATCTTCGACCTCCCATTTGCAGCGTACGCGAAAGCCACCGCGCCCGGTGCGGTAGGCGTCGGTAATCGATTCGGGCGGCTCGACGATAATGCCCCCTGTCGGGAAGTCAGGGCCCTGAACCATGTCGATCAGCGTGTCGTCGCGCACCAACTCGCTGTTCTGCTTTTTCGCCAGATGAATACAGGCATCGCACAATTCACCCAGATTATGCGGCGGAATGTTGGTCGCCATACCAACCGCGATCCCGGACGATCCGTTGGCCAGAAGGTTCGGGAAGGTCGCAGGCAGAACAACCGGCTCTTCCAGCGTACCCTCATAGTTCGGGCGGAAATCAACGGCGTTCTCGGTCAGCCCCTCCATCAACGCTTCAGCCGCAACGGTCAGGCGGGCTTCGGTGTAGCGTTCAGCCGCCGGATTGTCGCCGTCGATGTTGCCGAAATTGCCCTGTCCGTCGACCAGCGGGTAACGAACATTAAAATCCTGTGCCAATCGCGCCATGGCATCGTAAATCGCCTGATTGCCGTGCGGGTGATAGTTGCCCATCACATCGCCTGAGATTTTCGCCGATTTCCGAAAGCCCCCGGTGGGTGACAGGCGCAATTCGCGCATGGCGAATAGAATACGGCGGTGGACCGGCTTTAAGCCGTCCCGCGCGTCTGGCAAAGCCCGGTGCATAATTGTGGACAGCGCATAAGTCAGATAGCGATCCGCAATCGCCCGGCGAAGCGGTTCCGACGGGTTTTTCTCGTCGATATTGGGGGTATCTGCGTCGTTTGCCATAGATGATGTGTAGCGATGGAGGAATCTGGCGGCAAGGCGGGAACGTCCGCAATTTGCCACAAACGCACGATCAAATGAGCTTGCAATGCGACCCACACCCGATCAAACGACAGGCCATGAGTGCGACAATGAAATCCATTCTCATTACCGGCGCGTCCAGCGGCATTGGCCTTGACGCAGCCCACAAGCTGACGGCGAAAGGCTGGCGGGTTTTCGCAAGTTGCCGCCAACAAAAAGACGTGGACCACCTCAGGGTTAACGGCCTGCCCGATGCCGTTCATCTTGATTACGAAGACTCCGCCAGTATCTCTGCGGCTGTTAACCATGTCTTGGACGTAAACGACGGCACGCTGGATGCGGTGTTCAACAACGGAGCCTACGCCATCCCTGGTCCGCTTGAAGACCTGTCTCGTGATGCCATGACGGCAATTTTCAACGCAAACTTCCTTGGCTGGCACGATCTGACCGTGCAACTTATTCCTGCAATGCGCGCGCAGGGGCACGGGCGGATTGTGAATTGCTCGTCCATCCTTGGGCTTGTCACCACACCTTATCGCGGCGCCTACGGGGCAACGAAATTCGCCGTCGAGGCCTGGTCGGACGCCTTGCGTATGGAAATGGACGGCACCGGGGTACATGTTTCGCTGATCGAACCCGGACCAATCGAGACCGAATTTCGCACCAATGCGATCAGGCAATTCGAGCGTTGGGTGGACTGGGAAAATTCGCTGCGTGCCGATGAGTATCGGTCCGGATTGCTTGATCG
>JARFRG010000103.1 GCA_029287375.1 Boseongicola sp.
CTGCTATTGCCGCAAGGAGCGTTTCGAGGTATAAAAGCGATAGTCCCTTCGCTCAAATAGCCCGTCGCGCGCTCCATCGTGCGGCGGGTTTCTTATATGTGCTGATGGGAGCGCGGCTGGACTTGCTCTTTAGAGCGCAGCCAGTCGTCGATGGCCTCCGGGCGATAGTAGATAGTCCGGCCCAGCTTAATAAAGGGCGGTCCAACCCGAAGGGAACGTTCGCGCTGAGCAGTGCGCAAGGAAACACCGCGCTTCGCGGCATAGTCCTTTTCGCTGATTAGGTCTGTAAGTGTCATGTTTTGCCTCGTTCTTGCGAAGGTTTTCGCGGTTAACGAGGTCAATGTCGCCGACATGTGATTCTTAAATATTCCCAGTAGGTAGCTATTCCTTTTTTCGCGGCCTACCTCGCCCTCTAGCCTTGGGCGGATGGATGTCGATAAGTCCCCATTCGTGCAGCGCCTTAAGCCAAGCATCAACGGTCTTTCGGTCTGGCTCGGCATCCTTATGCGCTTCTTGGCAACTAGCCTTGACGAAATCTATCGTATCGCCCCAAGAACTACCGCCCAAGTCAGCCTGGCGTATCGCCAGGAGCGCGGTTTTTCGCAACGCCCGCTTTTCTTTGGTCTGGGGCAGCATTTGCCCAATTCGCCGCTTTTTCTTTTTTGCTGCCCGCACTTTAACTAGGTCATCAAGCGTAAGCCCTGCAGCTTGCAGAATCTCTTGATCGTTAGCCGCAAGATGCGCTCTCACTCTCAATTGCCATGCCAATTCAATTTCATGAGGGTCAGGCAAAGACAGTTTGGCAACCGCCACTTTCCATCGGCGATCTGCCTTCTGGTAAAGCTCGGGCCTGATAAGGCGGTCGTATTCCTCTGCCAATTCGTCACTCACGCCCGTGCCTCCATTTGCACCACGTTATCGCGGCTCGCTTCAGGATCGCGCCCGTCAAGTATCGCAAGCAATCGGCCTTCCCATGCCTCCAGCGCGGCGCGCCGCTCCGCGTCAAAGCTGTGCAAGTCATATGTGGCCACGATCCCGCGCTTGGTGTGGCCGATGGTAAGTTCGGCAATGTCAGGGCGTATCTTACAGGCGGAAAGGCCCGTTCTCATCGTGCGCCTCAGGTCGTGCGGCGTCCACCTGCCCCATTGCGGGTGGATCTTCGCGTCTAGTGCCTTGTGCGCCCGCTCCACGGCCTTTGAGAGCGCCGCTGGCGTTATGAACCCGCCGGGCCTAACCTCGAAGATATGGCCGCTCATTGCGCCCTCACGGCGGCGCTGTAGCCGCTTCAATTCGGCCCGCGCCTCCGCCAACAATTCCAGCGCGGTATCGGTCAGGAAGACGCTATGGGCGGTTTCCGTCTTCCCGCGCCGATGCGCCGGGATCGTCCATGTTCGCCCGTCTATCTCTCTCTCCTGCATTCCAGCGACTTCGCCGGGGCGCTGTCCGGTCACAAGCACCATCTTCAACGCAATGGCGGTCAGGCGGCGAAGGCCAGCGGTTTCCGCGTTCTGCCAAAAGGCGCGAATTTCATCAGCATCAAGCACCCTGCCCCGCGCGGTCTGCTTCAGCGGATCGCGGCGGCCTTTAACGGTGATTGCGGATGGCTTTAGGCCAGCGACCGGGTTTGCAGGGATCAGGTCACGGTTAGCTGCATAGTCGAAAAGGCGACGGGCGTAGATCAGCACTTGAGCCGCTGCCCTCGGTGTCGCTTCGGCTTTGGCCTCGACCAATTCTATCACGTCACGGCGGCGCACGTCCGTCACCTTCATCCGACCAATAGCCGGAATAATGTCATTAATGACATAACCGCGAATAGCCTTTTCACTGGCAAGCCCGGTCGCGTGTTTCTCCAGCCATTCTTTTGCGAGATCAGCGACGATAGGCTCGGCCTTCCGGCGTCTGGTTTCCTCCAACGGATCATTGCCGCGTTCAATCTCCAGTAGCAACTTGCGGGCTTCGTCGCGCGCGGCCTCCAGCGTCCATGTCGGCCATGCGCCTATGGTCTTGCGGCGTTCCCGTCCATCAACCTTGTATCTAAGGATGAAGGCCTTGCCCCCTGCTTCGGTCAGTCTGAGCGCAAAGCCGCGCGGTGCGTCCCGATGGTCATCGAAGATCAGCCGCTGCCCTTTTTTTGGGGGTTCGGCCTTTTCGATATTCCCTGTTTTTCCGCCTGTCAGCTTCATCCGCGCCCTTCCCTCTGACCAATTTCCGGGTTTTCATTTGGTCACTGGTCATTTTCGGCCAGATCATTTGTCACCGGATTTGTCACTGTATGAAACAGATATAGGTGACGTCGAATGTCGTCAACTGTCAATTGGTCGTAGGTATTTGTCCATATAAATATGGTCTTTACGAGTGTTGTGGTCTAAGTTTGTCACTGATTTCAGGAAGTTTCGGAGTGCGCGTCAATCGCCTGTTAATCAATTGGTCGTAGGTTCGATCCCTACCGCCGGAGCCAATTTTGCTACAACAATAAGGGCTTGCGTCTCTTTTTGAGTCGCGCTCGGTTGCTTTGGCCTGTTGGCGAAGCAAGACCGGAAATTAATGTTCACAAATTGAACGTCATTTTCTTGCACGCAGCTAACTGGCGTTTGAAATTTCACTCTCAACCAGAAATTTATTGCAAACCGGTCCGAAGGCATGCCGCACTGGCTGATCTTTGATGTCTTTCAATATCAATCACGACCAGTAATCCAAGAACGAATGTCCCCGCCTCGTGGATGGTGTTCCATCGCATTCGATTGGTCGAAATCTTGAAAACCAAGAGCAAGTCTCAGCTACCTAGCGACCCAAATGTGCGTGCGTTGCCATTCTTGAAAGCCGCCCAGACAAAGGGAAAATACACGCTTGAAGCGAATGATAGATGTCGGGCTTTCCAGTGAAAATCGAACTCGTCGGGGCACCCTTATCATCAATTGCCGGAAACCATCCGCCGTTATCCTGATCAATGAATGTCGTGTTCGCGAAATCCCACAATCGCCTGTACCAAATCTCATCCTCCGCGCGGTGATCCAGTGCGATCAGCGCCGCGATTGCGCCGATTGCCTCGGTAACTGGCCACCAGAAGCGTGACCCGTCCGCAACCTTGCCATAAAAGTCGAGCGTGTAGGCAAGACCGCCATCGGCAAGCCAGGCATCATGCAGCGCTTGTTCGATCAACTTGCGCGCCACGCTTGGGGCATCCGTTGGCGGACGCCCCATGAGATCCCAGTGTTGCAATGCAAGGCGCCCCAACTCAAAAGAATGTCCCGGCGTCGTACCCGCGGGGCGGAACATGTGATTGCCTGCATAGGTTCGGTCAATCTTCCAGTCCTGCGTGAAATGTTCAGGGAGGCGCCAGTTTTCCTCGGGTGCCATGCGACGCGTGAAAAAATCCAGAATGCGACCAGCGCGATCCAGAAAGACTGTTTCGCCCGTGACCTCATACGCGGTCAACATTGCTTCGACCCCATGCATATTGGCATTCATGCCTCGATAGGTGGAAAACGGGGTCCAATCACGGTTCCACTCGTCGCTCAAAAGGCCCGCATCCTCTTCCCAATAATGTCCGTCCAAAATGTCGGCAATATCCGCCAAAAGCGCATCGGCATCCGGATGACCGGCCATCTTTGCGCTGGACGCAGCGAGAAGAACAAAGACATGGCCATATGCAAGTTTGCGATCGTCGCTGATCTTGTCGCCTGTCATTGCCCAAAGATAGCCGCCATGCACCCGGTCTTTGTGATGGCTGGCAAGATAGGCCATGCCGTGATCGACGATCTTTTCTGCGCGTTCATGGCCTTGCAAAACACCAAGGCTGTAGGCGTGCACCATTCGTGTCGTTGTATGCAACTCCTGCTCTTTGGTGGCCAAGGGCGTTCCGTCATGCGCCAGAAGGCTAAAACCGGGACCGGACTGCATACTGGCCGCGAAAAACGTCAGCTGGCTTTCGCTTTGTTGTTGCAGCCATGCACGGTGTGCAGCGTGATCCAGCCAGAAGCCCCCTGCGTTTGCAGGACCGGGCGTCGTTTTCGGCGTTGCCTGATCAATCATTTCGGGGCCTGAAGTGTGGTGTACCTGTGTTGGCGCATCATGCACGTTCAAGCCTGAGTGTTACAATCTCGAAAGGCTTGAGCGTGACAGCAATCTTGTTTCCGTCGAGATTAAGCTCAGAGATTGCCACTTCGAAGATCGTTGCCAGATGTGCGGCCGCGCAGGCCGGGCCGATGCTGAGATGGGTCGTCGTGGCGGTTCCGTGTGCTTCGAACATGCGGATGATGATGTCATTGCCATTTTGGGCTGGCTTCACGGTTTCAACGATCACATTGCGCGCGCTTGAAAGGACCAGCGGCGTATTGCCCCCTTGCGCCGGTACTGAGATGTCCAAGATCCTGAGTGGGGCATTCAGATCATAGGCCTCGTGGTCCAGATGTTCGGGATGATCTGCGTGGAATGGCAACAAAGAATAGATGAATTGATGCGCGCCCTGATCCGCATTTGGGTCCGGCACAGTTGCTGATTTGATCAACGTAATGCGTATTCGTCCGCCAAGGACATCATACCCGTACTTGCAGTCATTCAGCACTGCGACGCCAAGGTTTTCGTTTGTGAGGCTGGCCCATTTTTGCGCTGGTACCTCGAACCGTGCTGCATCAAAATCTGTATCACGGTGGGTGCTGCGCGAAATGCGCCCCCACTGGGTGTCAAATTCGGCGGTATCGCTGACCACTGTCGTCGTAAATGCAGCTTTCAAGAGCGTGTGTTGCTCGTGCCAATCAACCTCGGTGACGAAATCAAGCCGGTTGGAATAGGCGCACAATCGAACTTGCTGTGTGATCGTGCTGCTGCGCCAACGGGTCTCAAAACGAACAGCCGCCCGCAATGGGCCGCTTTCGACAATCTCGCCTTTTGTGTTCCCCTGCACCGGCTCACATCGCTCTTCGTAACTTGGGTCGATATCCCAGGCGTCCCAGCAAATAGGCCGATCCTCAAATGCTAGCAGTTGATTACTTTGAACTCCGTCCGCCAGAACAGTGCGGTTGATGGTTTTGTCAAAGACCTCGGAAAGCTCTCCGGTAGCGGTCAAGATGACCCGGACCAATGGGTTCTCCAGGACAAAGTGGCCTTCAGCGGTGCGCGCCTCGACTTGCCCATCAGGCAAACGCGCCTCGGATATTGGTGTAACGCTGTAGCCCGGCAGGTCATCAAAGAACACCAGCGTGCCTTCATCCGTCTGTTGACCATCAACGCCAGCACCGACAGTACGGAACCACGCCACGCAAATATCGGTTGGAAAATCAAAGAGACCCATTTCAGCTGGTCGACCAAGGCGCCAAGTAGACTGCGGCTTGGGCATTCCAAATGAGCTCAAATCGGATCACTCGTGATTTCAGTCGGTCTTGATGGTGTCGAGAAGTCCGTAATCTCGATTAAGCAGGACCGTGTGCCGGACGCGGCGGTGGCGATTGTTTACGGGGGCATTCCAGAATGCGCACATTGGCGGGTCATCGTACGATCCCAATGTACTTCAGTCAGCACTGCTTTTGGCGTCCTTAATTTGCCGTCCGAACAAGCCCAACGGGAATTGGGCAGAATCGTTGACAACTGCACGTCTACTCATGCAGCATCGCTCGTATCGGATTGAATAAAGGCCGCCGAATGCAGGCTCTTGACGTTAGTGTGGATTTAGGGCGCCGAGCGACCGGGTGCGATCTCGTCGTCTAACCTGTGGTCCTTTGATTGCTGCAAAGGCGGCAATTTCACCCTGTAGTTCGGTTCACCCCAACTTTCATCATTCCGGCTGGCTTTCATGCTGAACAAAAACGGCTCTCGCCTCGCTGTCGATATCGGCGGCACTTTCACGGATGCGGTCCTTGTCGATGCGCACGGGCAGTTCCTCGCAACCACAAAGACCCCCACGACGCCTGCGGATCCATCTCTTGGCGCGCTAGAGGCGACAAGACGTGTCGTTGCGCAAGCCGGCGAGGACTGGTCACAGATCGAGGGGTTCATCCATGGGACCACGCTCGCGACCAATGCATTGATCGAGCGGCGTGGCGCCGTCGTGGCCACCGTTACGACTGAGGGTTTTCGCGACATTCTCGAAATCGCCTATGAGCGCCGCTACAGCCAATATGACATCAACCTGGTCAAGCCTGACCTGATCGTATCCCGAGCGCGAGCCTTTACCATCGGTGGACGCATGTACGCACAAGGACAAGAGGTACAGCCTCTGGACGAGGCAGCTATTCCCCGGTTGGCCGAGAAAATCGCAGAAAGCGGCGCGGAAGCGGTGGCTATTTGCCTGATGCACGCCTACGCAAATCCGACCCACGAATTGAAAGTGCGCGATCTTTTGCAGGATTGGCTACCGGATTTGGTAATCTCTCTATCGCATGAAGTCAGTCCCGAGGCGCGAGAATTCGACCGACTTTCGACGACCATTGCAAACGCCTATATCCAGCCGCTTATGGTCAGCTACCTGTCTGCATTTCAAACGCGGTTTTCTCAAGAAGGCCTGATGTGCCCGATCCTGATGATGACAGCGGGAGGCGGCATGACGACGATCGAGACCGCCGCGCGTCTACCGATCCGGTTGGTGGAATCCGGTCCGGCGGGTGGTGCAATTCTGGCAGCGCGGCTTGCTGCGGAAACCGGGGAAGCCAAGGTTCTGAGTTTCGACATGGGTGGAACGACAGCAAAGCTCTGCCTTATTGACGACTATCGCCCTCAAACAGCGCGCAAATTTGAAATCGCGCGAGCAGCGCGCTTTGTCAAAGGATCAGGCATGCCGGTTCGAATACCGGTCATAGAGATGATCGAGATCGGTGCCGGGGGCGGGTCAATTGCGCATGTGGACCGCTTGGGTCGCTTGCAGGTTGGCCCGGAAAGTGCCGGATCAGAGCCCGGGCCAGCCGCCTTTGCCAAGGGTGGTGCGGAACCGACGGTCACGGATGCCGACGTCGTACAAGGATTGATTGAACCCGGCCGTTTTGCCGAAGGCAGGCTTGCAATTGACGTGGATGCCGCCAATTCGGTTCTTCAGCGCAATGTCGGCGAGGCTTTGGGTCTTGAAGCTGTTCAGGCAGCGCACGCAATTAGCGAGATTGTAGATGAAAACATGGCCGCTGCAGGGCGGATACATGCAGTTGAATCCGGCAAAGATTTGAGCGCGAGGCTGATGATCGCATTCGGTGGCAACGGCCCGCTGCACGCGACACGGGTTGCCCGCCGCGCACAGGTCGAGCGCATTCTGATTCCGCACGATCCGGGCGTCGGCTCGGCCGTCGGGTTCCTTTTCGCACCCGTGTCTTTTGAGATCATCCGGTCGCGGTATGCAATGCTGGACAGGCTTGATCTGAACGACTTGAATGCATTTTTCGACGCCATGATTGAAGAGGCAGAGACCGTGGTGCGGGCCGGAGCGCCTGAAGCTCCGCTGTCGCGGCGACGGATGGCCTTCATGCGCTATCATGGACAGGGCCATGAAATTGAAATCCCGCTGCCTGACCATCCCTTGGAGCCCAAAGACCTCCCGAAGCTTCGCCAGCGTTTTGAATCCGTCTATAGCCAGCAGTTTAGCCGGGCAGTCCCTGGCATGGCTATCGAAATTCTGAATTGGGCGCTTGAAGTCTCGTCCAAGCCGCAGGCGTTAAAACACTACCCAACCCCTTCCGAGCGGCAGCCAGCGCAACCGTCCGGACAACGCTCGATCCTCTGTGATGTGCTTGGTGTGTATCGCATCGCACAGATTTACGACCGTTCCGCACTGCGCCCCGGCGACCATATGCAAGGTCCGGCATTGATCATCGAAGCGCAAACAACGACATTTGTCAGTTGCGATTTCTCGGCGCAGGTGGATGGCGGCGGCAATATCTGGCTCACCCGACAGCGAGAGGACATGCAATGAAAACCCCAGACACGAAACTTCAGGTCATGTGGAACCGCCTTCTGGCCGTGGTCGAGGAACAGGGACAGGCTCTGATCCGCTCCGCGTTTTCGCCGATTGTACGCGAATGCGGGGACATATCAGCCGGAATATTCGATATTCGTGGTCGGATGCTCGCGCAGGCCGTGACCGGAACTCCGGGACATATCAACACGATGGCCGAAGCTGTAAAGACCCTGCTTGGCCGGTTCGAAATACAGGACATGAAGCCCGGCGACATCTACATGACCAATGATCCGTGGATCGCGTCAGGGCATCTAAACGACTTTCTGCTGATGATGCCTGTGTTCTTTCGCGGTCAGGTCGTCGGCTTTACTTCTTGCACATCTCATCTTGTCGATCTGGGCGGATTGGGGATGGGCCCCGAGGGCGCGGATATCTACGACGAAGGGCTTTTGATCCCGCCCTGTAAACTTGTAGATGGCGGCACCCTGAATGCATTATTGCTTGAAATCGTCAAGGCAAACTCACGCGAACCGATTGCCAATGAAGGCGACATTTATGCACTGATCGCCTGTTGCGAGGCAGGAGCAATACGGTTGGCAGGCATGATGGACGAGTTCAGCATCGATCACCTGGACGAAGTGGGCGACTACATCATCGACACGTCCTATCGCGGCACCGTTGAGGCGATTGTTGCGCTGGAAAAGGGCACTTGGACCTATGTCCTGACAGTCGACGGATATGAGCGCGAAATCGAACTTCACGCCGCGCTGACCATTGCGGAGGATCGCGTCACGTTGGATTTTGACGGCACCTCGGGACTTTCGAACAAGGGCATTAACGTGCCGCTCAATTATGCCACGGCCTATTCTGTCTTTGCGCTTCGTTGCATTATCGGACCGGACATTCCCAACAATGCCGGGTCTCTGGCCCCATTCCACGTGACCGGTCCCGTGGACTGCATCCTGAATGCACAGCGCCCGGCGGCTGTCGCGATGCGGCATACACTGGGGCAGATGACGCCGGATCTGGTTTACGGGTGCCTGTCCCAGGCTCTGCCCGATCAGGTGCCTGCCGAGGGCGCGTCGTGTATGTACGACCTGCCCTTGCGCCATGTACCCGAAGCCGTGTCGCGGCGGGACACACAATTCGCGCTGGAGCTGGTGTTCAGCGGCGGCACGGGTGCGCGGCCAAGTCTGGACGGGCTGTCGGCCACCGCCTTTCCTTCTGGAGTTTGGGGCTCACAGGTGGAAACCACAGAAGCGGTCGCCCCCATCCTGATCAGCAGGCGCGAACTCAAACCCGATAGCGGCGGGGTCGGTCGCATGCGCGGCGGGTTGGGACAATATATCGAATTGCGATCCTCAATTGGTGAAGATTTCATGTTGTTCTTGTCAGTTGAGAGGATTTTGAACCCCGCAAGTGGTCGGTATGGCGGCGGCTTTGGTGCGCCGGGGCGCATACGCATCGGCCATGACGGCCCGGACTTGCCGGGCAAGGGTGAGGTTCGGGTGAAGGCTGGTGAAACTTTGGTCTTTGAAACCCCAGGTGGCGGTGGGTACGGCGATCCCGGTGAGCGCCTCCAGGAACACATTCAGCGCGACCTAGTGGAAGGCCTGATCAGCCCTGACGCCGCACGCAAAACCTATGGGGTCGCGTCATGATAAAAGCCGTCGACCACATCGCGACGATGTCACCCTATGCATTGGCCGAACTTAAGGCACCGCCAGGCAAGCGTCTTGTTTCGCTTTCTCAGAATGAAAGTTTGCGCCCGCCAAGCCGACGCACCATGGCGGCGGCTGCCAACGTGCTGGAGGCTGGACATCTCTACCCGGATCCAGAGTGGAGCTTGCTGCGGAACGCCCTTGCAGCTTTGCACGCGATCCCGGCCGAACAAATTCTATGCGGCAATGGCTCAATGGAGCTGATCGCTTGCCTTGCCCATGCCTTCGCAGCTGAAGACCATGCAGTGCTGGCCCCTGCCCACAGCTATCCATTCTTCAAGACGGCTGCTCTGTTGGTCGGTGCGCGGTTTGACACAGCTCTCGAGGAAGACGGACAAGTGTCGGTCGACGCCCTGATTGCCGCTGTCCAACCGGACACACGTATCGTCTTTGTCGCCAATCCCGGCAATCCCACCGGCACGCGCATACCGCGCAGCGAGCTGCTTCGGTTGCGCGACGGCCTCCCTGATCATGTGCTGTTGGTGATCGACGAAGCCTACGGAGAATTCTCAGATCATCTGGACGAACCGATGTTCGATCTCGCGGTTCGTGGCGACACGGTGATCTTGCGCACTTTTTCAAAGGCTTATGGCTTGGCCGGACTGCGGGTAGGATGGGGTTTCTTTCCGCAAACAATTGCAAATGAAATGCGCAAAGTAATGAACCCAAACAATATTTCGGCCGCGAGTCAGGCTGCTGCAACAGCGGCGGTGGAGGACCAAGATTATATGCGGGAAACATGTGCTTTGACCGACCAACTGCGAGACAAGTTCATTGCACGCCTGCGCGCCGCCGGGTTCAGCGTGGCCGAAAGTTTCACCAACTTTGCCCTTGTGCGGTTTGACAGCGTCCAAGCGGCCCAGAGCGCCGATATCGCTTTACGAGCCGAAGGGATGATCGCCCGATCGCAAGGCGGCGCCCGATTGCCGGATTGCCTCAGATTTACTGTTGGCGCGGCAGAAAAACTTGATCTGGCGGCCGATCTGCTGGAGCGCTGGGCTGAGGGAGAAAGCACATGACGCAATCACGCGGACGCGCCCGATTTGGCATATTGGTGCCTTTCACAAATACAAACCTTGAACCTGACATGACGCTGTTGCGTCCGGATGGCGTGTCTCTGCATTTCGCTCGCTTGGGAGGCTATGATCGGGACGAAATCCCTGGTTCTGATCAGATGCACGGGCTGGGTGACGCCGACCTGGACGAGCCTTTGCACCTTTTGCAGGGCGTGCGCCCGGAAGTGATTTTTTACGGATGCACCTCGGCCACACTTACCCATGGTGTTGCCTTTGACCGCGCACTTGCCGCGCGGATTAAGGACAGCAGTGGCGCTGAGACCGTTACAGCGGCGGGTGCCTTGGTGCATGCGTTGAATTTTCTCGGGGTGACAAGCATCGGGTTCGCGTCCCCCTATGTTTCCGCGATCAACGATATGGCGGTTCGGTTCTTGTCCGATACCGGCATCGGCACAGCGGCCCTTTCAGAGGTTGACGAAACGCTGGACAACTACGGACAGGGGGAAATGTCACCGGAGGCTGTCTTCAACCTCGGCCTTGCCGCGGATCACCCCAAGGCCGAGGCCATCGTATTGTCTTGTACCGACATGCGAAGTGTCGAAACCATCGCCCGACTTGAGCGAGCGTTGGGTAAACCAGTAATAAGTTCGAACCAGGCGATGATGTTTCAAGCCATGCAGCTTGGGGGCATAGCAAGCTCCTTGCCGGGTTACGGACGGTTGTTGGAAAGGAAGCGGCGATGAGAATTGAAGAGATCACCGAGTTCGCGCTGTCGGATCAGTCGATCCCGGAAAGCGCTCTGGATATGGCCGCGACGCTATTGATCGATACAGTGGGCGTGGCGGCCGGGGCCGCGGGACTGAAGGTTGCTCACATTGCGCGCGATCACGCCTGTGCCTTCCACGCAACCAGCGAGCCTCAGAACGCCGCCAGCCTCATGTTCGACGGTCGGCGCGCGTCTATCCCCGGGGCGGCGTTTGCCGCGGCCACGCAGATCGATAACCTTGACGCGCATGACGGGTATAATCCGACCAAGGGACATATCGGTTGCGCCGTGGTGCCTGCGCTGTTCGCATTTGCCGAAAACCAACCTGAGCTGTCTGCCCGCGAGGCGCTTTCTGTGCTTGTCATGTCCTACGAAATTGCGGCGCGGGCCGGAATAGCGCTTCATGCCTCGGCCAGTGATTATCACACTTCGGGCGCCTGGAATGCCTTGGGTGTGGCCGCGCTGGGGTGCCGGCTGCGAGGAGCGGACACCGATCAGTTGCGACAGGCGTTCGGCATCGCTGAATATCATGGCCCCCGCAGTCAAATGATGCGCGAGATCGCCAATCCGACCATGCTGCATGATGGTTCGGGCATGGGCGCGATGGTGGGCGCCATGGCCGCGCTTTTGGCTATACAGGGCTTTAAAGGTGCCCCCGCCATCACCATCGAGAACGCTGACGCCGCGCCGCATTGGGACGATCTGGGCCGGGATTGGACCATCGAAAAGAACTATATCAAGCCCTACCCGATCTGCCGCTGGGCCCATGCTGCTCTTGATGCGCTGTCTGGACTGATGACTGCGCATGACTTTCAGACCGACGATGTCGCAAGGATTGTGGTGAACACCTTTGCCGAATCTGCGGCCCTCTTTCCGGGTCTTCCTGCAACCACATCGCAAGCGCAGTACTCACTGGGTTTCGCATTGGCGAGCCTCTTGGTGCATGGCCAGGTCGGACCCGATCAAATCACAGGCTCGGGATTGAGCGATCCGCAGGTGGCGCGTGTCCTGCCACGGATCACCGTCCTGGAATGCGCGCGTCATTCGGCGCGGTTCCCTGGTGGGCGGTGGTCTGATGTCACCGTGGAACTCAGAGATGGCACAAG
>JARFRG010000135.1 GCA_029287375.1 Boseongicola sp.
CCGTTCAAGGCCGCCGGTATGAACGCACCGCTCCCGTTCCACCCGGTCTACGACTACACCTATGACGCGGTGATGCGATCATTCGAGGACAGCCAGCAGCGCCTCGGCCTTGATCGCATCGACATCCTTCTGGCCCACGACATTGGCGACATGCAGCACGGCACCACCGAAAACGCCCGCCACATGAAAGACCTTGAAAGCGGCTACCGCGCCATGGATGACCTTCGCCGAAACGGCCACGTCAAAGCCATCGGCATCGGCGTCAACGAGGTCAAAGCCTGCCTCGACGTCATGAAAATCGGCGATTGGGACACCTTCCTCCTCGCGGGCCGCTACACGCTTCTGGAACAAACCCCACTCGACGATCTCCTGCCCGCCTGCGCCAAAAACGATATTTCCCTCATCATCGGAGGCCCTTTTAACTCCGGCATCCTCGTTGGCCGCGACACATGGAACTATTCGAAAGCCCCGTCGCAGGTCCTCGAAAAAGCCGCCAAAATCGAAGCTATCTGCCTTGACCACAATATCCCGCTCCCCGCCGCCGCCCTCCAGTTTCCGCTTGGCCACGCAAACGTCGCCAGCGTGATCCC
Organism: Boseongicola sp.; assembly: GCA_029287375.1. Taxonomy (GTDB): domain Bacteria; phylum Pseudomonadota; class Alphaproteobacteria; order Rhodobacterales; family Rhodobacteraceae; genus Boseongicola. The sequence continues at coordinate 591 of JARFRG010000135.1, forward strand.
CGGCGCGCGCGACACACAGGAAATGCAAGACATCCTCAAATGGGCCGCAACGCCCACGCCCGCATCCCTCTGGAGCGATCTGGTCGCCGCAGACCTGATCCGCGCTGACGCGCCCCTGCCGGACGGAACACCACTCCTGAGCTAACCCCGCCCGCCTTCATCCTTTCAAAAACACCTCCGCCGGAGGCAACCGCGCAGGCCACAGGCCTGCGCAAACCATCGCCTGCGCCAAAGGCGCGCAATTTCCGGCTCGCCTCTTTTCCACACGGCCAAACCCGCCTACCTTTCTTCCATGCCCTACAAATGGACCGAAACCCCCGAAACCCGCGCGCTGAGGCTCTGGCCACACCAGTCCCTGACCAGACGCGGCTTTGTCTGGTTCATCGGTCTCACAGCGTTGATGCTGTCGCTTCCACTTTTGGCCGTCCTCGGCTCGCCTGTCGTGTGGTTCTTGCTGGTGTTCTTCACACTCGCGCTTGGTGGCGTGTGGCGCGCGATCACCGCCAACGTCAAAGATCGCACACGGCACGAGGAACTGGTGTTGGCCTCAAAAACCGTGCGTTTGGAACATGTCGGCCCCAAAGGCGCCCCCCTGACATGGGAGGCAAACCCCTATTGGGTCACGGTCCATCTGCACGATGACGGACCAGTCGAGAAATACCTCACCTTGCGCGGCAATGACCGCGAAGTTGAAATCGGTCGCTTCCTCAGTCCTGAAGAACGCGAAGCTCTGTTTGATGAAATATCCCAAGCCCTTAGAGTATGACGTTCACGTTGGTCGGATGATAAAAAGATCCGATGAACAACCCGCTACCGCAACGCACGGGCGCACCGACGCAATACCGACGCGATACCGACGCAATACCGATTTAGCCCGCCACCACGGAAACGCATTAAAATCAAATAGATAACGAAAAAGCGTCTGACCCAGTCAGACGCCCCCTCTTCAAGACTTAACCTTTGCGAAAGACGACCGCGCGCTTAGGACAATCGGGATTTGACCACGGGTCCGATCTTGCTGAAATCCATGCGCCCCATATAGCGCCCTTTCAGCTCCCCCATTACTTTCCCCATATCGCGGATCGAAGAAGCCCCAGTCTTTTCAATGGCTTTATCCACCGCAGTCGCCGTTTCAGTCTCATCCAACTGACGCGGCAAAAAGGTCTCGATCACTTTGATCTCGTCCAATTCCTTTTCCGCCAATTCCAGTCGCGCACCTTCTTCATACGCACGCGCACTTTCCTGGCGCTGCTTGACCATTTTCCCAAGGATCACAAGGATATCGTCGTCACCAACCCCTTCGTCATCGCCGTCGGTCGAGCGCAACGCGATGTCACGGTCCTTGATTGCCGCATTGATGAGACGCAGCGTCGAAAGCCGCACCGCATCCCGTTCCTTCATGGCATCCTTCAACGCCTGACTGATTTTTCCGCGTAGGCCCATATCTGCTCATCCCCATGTTCAGAACCACAGAGATTATCGAAAACACTGCGGCGCGGCAACAGGGCGAAAATTGACTAACATATTGAAAACATGCCATAACTGAAAAAACCCGATCTCTTGACCCCACAAGAGCGAAGGCGTACACCTCGACGCGTTTAGCAGCCCCGAGGATTGCCCAAATGATCGATGCCCCCCAGAAACCAACCGCTTGTCTCGCGCTGGCAGACGGAACGATTTTCTACGGAAAAGGGTTTGGGGCCACAGGCACTCGGGTCGCAGAATTGTGCTTTAACACCGCGATGACCGGGTATCAGGAAATAATGACCGACCCGTCCTACGCAGGACAGATCGTCACCTTCACCTTTCCGCACATCGGAAATACCGGCATCAACCCCGAAGACGATGAAACCGGCGATCCCGTCGCCGATGGCCTCGTCGTCAAGTGGGATCCGACCGACCCGTCAAACTGGCGTGCAACAGACGACCTGACAGCATGGCTCGAACGGCGCGGCCGCGTCGGTATCGGTGGTGTGGACACCCGTCGTCTGACCCGCGCCATCCGCCAGCAAGGCGCGCCGCACGTTGCCCTTGCGCACGATCCAGACGGCAACTTCGACCTCGAGGAACTGGTAAGATCCGCCCGCAATTTCAAAGGCCTGGAAGGCCTCGACCTTGCGCGCGACGTCACCTGCGCGCAATCATACCGTTGGGACGAAATGCGGTGGGCCTGGCCCGAAGGCTACGTCCGGCAGAGCGACCCAAAATTCAAAGTCGTCGCCATCGACTATGGCGCAAAACGCAATATTCTGCGCAGCCTTGCCTCTGCCGGGTGCGATGTCACCGTGCTGCCCGCCACCGCATCTGCCGAAGACGTGCTTGCCCTGAACCCCGATGGCGTCTTTCTCTCGAATGGACCCGGCGATCCCGCCGCCACGGGCGTTTATGCTGTCCCGATGATCAAGGGCGTCCTCGAGCAGACCGACCTGCCAATATTCGGCATTTGTTTAGGCCATCAAATGCTTGCGCTTGCCCTTGGCGCGCGCACGGTGAAAATGAACCACGGCCACCACGGCGCAAACCACCCGGTGAAAGATCTCGACACTGGAAAAGTCGAAATTACGTCGATGAATCACGGCTTTACCGTCGACAGTCAAACTTTGCCAGACGGCGTTCTGGAAACCCACATCTCACTTTTCGACGGCTCGAACTGCGGCATCCGCCTGGCCAATCGTCCCGTCTATTCCGTGCAATACCATCCCGAGGCAAGCCCAGGGCCAATGGACAGCTACTATCTGTTCGAGCGTTTCGCCCAAGCGATGGACGCGCGTGCAAAACAGGGCGCTTTGTCTTAACCGCGATTTAACCGGAATGGCGCAAAAGTGGCGTCCATGCTGTCGCCTCTCTACCGATTATCAGATTTCCAGGTGCCAAAATACGCCTGACCTTCCGTTCACGGCGAAAAAAGTCGACGCTTGAGGTCGAGACTCGAACGCCTGCCCTGTCGCGCACCCCTCTGCGACTTGAAAATATCACGTCCGACGTCCGTCTCCTTGAGGCACTCTCGCCAGAATACGCGATCCGAAACGACGCGCTGCCCCTGCGCCGTGAGGGCGCCGTTACCTTGATTGCCGCGCCTGACATTGCCACCTTCACACGCGCCCGCCCAACGATGGAGGCGCTCTTTGGTCCCGTCGTCCACATAACTGCCAGCGCGACGACCCTTTGCCAAGTGATCTGCCGAACCGCCGGGCCAATTCTGGCGCGCAAGGCGCTCGAACGCACATCACAGCGCGAAAGTTGCCGTGGCTGGTCAGGCACGCGGACCGCTCAAATTTTCGGACTCGCCTTGTCGAGCGGCGCGGCCATTGCCTATTTATATCCCGCAATTGCAATCTGGTCGGTATCAATTTGGGCCACATTGACCCTACTTGCCGTGACCGGACTGAGAACGGCCGGAGCGATCACACAGCTGCGAGCTTCGCGCACTTTCGGCGAAACATGGCACTCTGCACGTCCACAGCGGTTAGCGCGCAACGCCTATCCGCGCATTTCGATCCTCGTGCCGCTCTTCCAGGAACGTGACATCGCCGAGCGTCTGGTGGCGCGACTGGGGCGGCTCGATTACCCTGACAATCGCCTAGAAACCCTTCTTATTCTTGAACAATCTGACACCGTCACATCCGACGCCCTCGCCAAGGCATCGCTCCCCGACTGGATGCGGATCATCACTGTGCCGCCCGGAACACCGCAAACCAAACCGAGGGCACTTAACTACGCGCTTGATTTTGCAAACGGAGAGATCATTGGCGTTTACGACGCCGAAGATGCGCCTGCCCCGGATCAGCTACGCGTGGTCGCCGAAACATTTGCCGCCGCGCCCGCAAATGTGGCCTGCCTGCAGGGCGTTCTCGACTTTTACAACACGCGCAACACTTGGCTGACACGCTGCTTTGCGATCGACTACGCAACATGGTTCCGCCTTGTCCTGCCCGGCCTTGTCCGAATGGGGTTCGCCATTCCGCTTGGCGGCACAACAGTGTTCTTCCGTCGCCCAATCCTTGAGAAAATCGGGCGATGGGACGCCCACAACGTCACCGAAGATGCGGACCTCGGCATCCGTCTCGCCCGCCGTGGGTTTCGGACGGAATTTATCTCCTCGGTCACAATGGAGGAAGCGACCGCCACGGTCCCCGCATGGCTTCGACAAAGATCGCGGTGGATCAAAGGCTATGCCGTGACCTGGGCCGTCCACATGCGCGCGCCGCGCCGATTGCTGCAAGACCTTGGGCTCAGGAAATTCCTCGGCATTCAGATCCTGTTCTTGGGCTCACTCTCGCAATTTGTGCTTGCCCCGTTTCTTTGGTCGTTCTGGCTGGTTCTGATTGGCCTGCCGCATCCCTTGACGGATGTCGCAACGTGGTCAGCAGTCGTTGCTTTCGGGTCTGCATTTTTGCTGTGCGAGGTCGCAACGATCACTGCGCTGGCTCTGTCAGTTGCAACGCCGAGGCACCGCGGTCTGATCTGGTGGGTGCCGTTGATGCACCTCTATTTTCCGCTATCTGCTGTTGCGTGTTGGAAGGCACTTTGGGAACTCGTCGCCCGGCCATTTTATTGGGACAAGACCGAACATGGCGGGCCAACTAGTCTGCCGAAGCGCCGCTGGCATCGACGGCTGCTTCCGCATCCCGCCTAAGGCGAGCCTCGTAAGCCCTTGAGATATGTGACTTTAACTCCGCCTGCGCCCGATCCGCGTCGCCCGCTTCGATCGCATCCACAATCGCCTGATGTTCGACCAACGCCCGCTCGCTCCGCCCCTCAGCAGATAGCGACGTCGTCGTCATCAAGGCCATGGATCGATAAACAAGGTCAAGCTGTTGCACCAGGTAGCGGTTGTGAGAGGCCAGATGCACCTGCCGATGAAACCGTCGGTTGGTCCGGCTCAGTGCCGAAGGATCCCCAATTCGACCCCGGTCCTCTTCCACAAAATCGCGCAGAAGACGGACCTCTTCCTGGGTTGCATGCCGTGCGGCAAGGCGCGCGGCCAAGCCCTCAAGTTCAGAGCGAACAACGTACAACTCGGCCATCTGGTTGTGATCCAGCGATGCCACGACTAACGACCGCCCATCTCGTGCCAAAAGGGACTGTGTTTCTAAGCGTTGCAAAGCCTCGCGGATCGGTGTGCGAGACACGCCAAAACGGTCCGCCAACTCGCTTTCCACAAGCCGATCCCCGGGCCGATACGTCCCGACATCAATGGCCCGAAGTATCAGCTGATAGGCATCTTTTTGCCCTGCGCGCGCATCGGCCATACCAGCCCTTTCCTTTCGCTATGCTCTACCCGACCCTAGGGCGCTCTACCCCCGCAGATCAAGCGCCGCTCATTGCCAAAACCTAAGGCCTTGGATATGCCGATCCCATGTTGACCACTGCATTCTCGCACATACGCACCTGGGTCTTTGATCTCGATAACACGCTTTATCCACCCGAAGCGCGCCTGTTCGATCAGATCGAAGTAAAAATGACAGACTGGGTTGCAGAAACACTTTCTGTATCGCGCGCAGAAGCTGACCATCTTCGGCGAGAATACTGGCGCACCTATGGCACCACGCTTGCCGGGTTAATGCAGGAACACGGAGCCGACCCAGGCCCCTATTTGGTCGAGGTTCATGAGATTTCACTTGATCACCTCGAGGTCGACGCAAAGCTCGTAGACGCGATAATGGGCCTCCCCGGACGCCGCATTGTCTATACCAATGGCTCGGAACCATACGCGCGCCGTGTCCTTAAAGCACGCGGTCTCGAGAACGCCTTTGATGCGGTCTACGGCGTCGAACATGCGAATTTCCGACCCAAGCCTGAACGCCAAGCCTTTGAAACTGTGTTTAAATCGGATGGTTTGGAACCTGAGACGGCGGCAATGTTCGAAGACGAACCACGCAATCTTTCCGCACCCTTTGACCTTGGAATGCGCACGGTTCACGTTGCAACGGCCCCCGTTAGCCAGCCCTACATTCACCACCATACCGACGATTTGGCGGGCTTCCTGTCGCAGATCCTGCGTTAGCCCTTTCCGCCATCGAATGCGGCTCCTAAGTTAAGATATGAACAGAACTGACGTCGATATATTCATCTCTGGTGGCGGCATAGCCGGACTGACTGCAGCGGCCGCTTTCGCACATCAAGGCCTGTCTGTTGTCCTTGCCGACCCAACGCCGCCGCCTGACACAAACGGCGCCGAGGGCTCGGATCTGAGATCGACGGCATTTCTCGAACCCGCCCGCGAACTGCTTAAAACCATTGGTCTTTGGGAAGCCGTTTCGGAATTCGCCGAACCATTGAACACACTTCGTGTCATCGATTGCCAGGGCGACCCGCCGATACCGCGCACCGATCGCACATTTCAATCAACCGATCTTGGTTCGCCAAGTTTTGGTTGGAATTTGCCGAACTGGTTAACGCGAAAGGTTCTCGCCGAAACGCTAAGCAACGCACCCAATGTCGATTTGCGACTTGGCGCGGGCTTTGCGCATATGGTTACCCGAGAGCGTGAAGCAATCGTGACTCTCACGACCGGCGATCAAGTTCGCGCGCGCCTTGCTATTGGCGCCGACGGACGCAACTCTCCCCTGCGAGAAGCCGTCGGAATTGGCTGTAAAACAAAGCGTTACGGTCAAAAAGCATTGGCTTTTGTCGTGGCCCATCCGGTCCCACACGAAAACGTCTCTACGGAATTGTACCTTTCGGGCGGGGCCTTCACGACGGTACCGCTTCCCGATTTTCAAGGCCAACATTGTTCGGCGATTGTCTGGATGAACGATGGTCCGGACGCCCTGCGATTGAACGCTCTGGACGACACCCAATTTTCCAAAGCGGCCACGTCCCGATCTTGCGGTGTGTTGGGAGATCTTCAAGTCATATCTCCAAGAAACGTCTGGCCGATCGTGACGCAAGAGGCGGAACGATTAACGTCCGAGCGCGTCGCCCTGATCGCAGAAGCCGCTCACGTCTTGCCCCCTATCGGCGCACAGGGTTTGAACACGTCGTTGCGCGATGTCGCGATCCTTGCGGAGTTGGTTCTGAGCGAAAAATTTGTGATTGGAACCACCGACTTCCTTTCCGCTTACGCGACTGCACGCCGCCAAGATATCCATATGCGCGCCCGGTTCGTTGATTTGTACAACCGCATATGCCGTTCGGATTTGCCTCCGGTGCAAGACTTGCGAAGTGCTGGCTTGCGTGCAGTTCACGACATAGCGCCATTGCGCCGAAGGATCATGACCGCCGGTATGGGGCGCTAGGACTGCGCATTGCCAAGAGGCCCTGGAAGGCGTTCTTCACTTAAAAGCACGTTGGACTCGATGTCTCCGACCCCTTGGATCGTCATGATACGACGGCGCAGAACTCGCTCAAAATCGCCAAGATCTCGCGCCACGACCCGAAGGCGGTAATCGTACAATCCAAGCACATGATGCAGCGAAAGCACTTCCGGTACAGCCGCGATTGCACGTTCGAAATCAGAGATGCTGGTACGCCCCTTTGCAGCAAGTTTGATCCCGAGGAATACGGTGACACCAAACCCTACACGGTCCAGATCCAAGGCGATGCGATGCCCCGCGAGAACACCCGCATCCGTCAGCCTTTTGATCCGCCTCCAGCATGCCGGTTGGCTTAGTCCAACTCGTTTGCCGATTTGCCCGGCGGACAAAGTGGCGTCCCCCTGAAGGGCTGCGAGAATCGCGCGGTCGATTGCATCAGTCTCGATCATAATGGGAGGCTTGGGTCGGTTTTGACGGTGGCGACTGTCATCAGTGCTTCAAGGTCTGCAATATGTGGAAGCGTTAGAATCCGCTCGCGGTAAATCGATTGATAGTGTGCCATGTCTCGCGAAATGACGACGATACGCACATCGACACGACCAAGAAACGTCTGTATCTCGGTGACCTCTGGCACCTTTCGGGCCGCAGAAATAAATTGATCAAAGGCGCGCGGATCACTTTTTTCGAGCGTGATCCGCAGACTGACTTCAACCTCGTAACCAAGTGCGGACCAGTCGATGATTGCGTGCCGGCCACGAATAACGCCGCTGTCAGTCAGCTTTTCCAGCCGCCGCCAGCAAGACGCATGGGTCATTCCTGCACGCTCTGCCAGCGTTGCAGTCGGCGCCACCGGATCTGCAAGCAACTGGCGCAGCAATCGTCTGTCGGTATCATCAAGCATAGATTTTTCAAAATTTTATATTTCTACAAATGATATTTTGTCAAAATGGCGAAATCAAAGCAAGAATGAAATGCCTTGATGCCGAATGCCTCTATATTGCCCTCTAGAGAAAACACATCCACAAGGGAAAAATCCATGCGCGTTTACTATGATCGTGATTGCGACATCAATCTTATCAAAGACAAAAAAGTAGCCATCCTTGGCTATGGCTCTCAGGGTCACGCCCACGCGCTGAACCTACGCGATAGCGGCGCAAAAAACCTTGTGGTGGCGCTCCGTGAAGGCAGCCCAAGCGCGAAAAAGGCCGAAAGCGAAGGCCTTGCGGTTATGGGCATCGCGGAAGCTGCCGCATGGTGTGATCTGATGATGTTCACAATGCCGGACGAGCTTCAGGCAGAGACCTACAAGAAATATGTTCACGAAAACATAAAAGAGGGTTCGGCGATTGCATTTGCCCACGGCCTGAACGTGCATTTTGGCCTGATTGAGCCAAAGGCCGGCATCGACGTGATCATGATGGCCCCGAAAGGCCCGGGCCACACGGTGCGCGGCGAATACGTCAAAGGCGGCGGCGTTCCTTGCCTGGTTGCGGTCGACAAGGATTCCACAGGAAAAGCGCTTGAGATCGGCCTGTCGTATTGTTCGGCTATCGGTGGCGGACGCTCGGGCGTTATCGAGACGAATTTCAAGGAAGAGTGCGAAACCGACCTTTTCGGTGAGCAAGCGGTTCTTTGCGGCGGCTTGGTGGAGTTGATCCGCATGGGCTTTGAAACGCTGGTCGAAGCAGGCTATGCGCCAGAGATGGCCTATTTCGAGTGCCTGCACGAAGTGAAGCTGATCGTGGACCTGATCTACGAAGGCGGCATCGCGAACATGAACTACTCGATCTCGAACACGGCCGAGTATGGCGAATATGTCTCCGGCCCGCGCATTCTGCCCTACGAAGAGACGAAGGCACGCATGAAAGAGGTACTGACCGACATTCAAACCGGACGTTTTGTGCGTGATTTCATGGCGGAAAACATGGTTGGCCAGCCGATGTTCAAATCCACACGCCGGATCAACGATGCGCACCAGATTGAAGAAGTTGGTGAGAAGCTTCGCGGCATGATGCCGTGGATTTCGGCCGGTAAGATGGTAGACAAAGCCCGCAACTAAGATCACAAAACGCAAATCGAGGCCCCGGTATCGTCCGGGGCCTTTTTTTGTTTCAGGACACGACATGCAACCCGACATCACGGCTAAAAGCTGGATCATGGTCGCGACCCTCGGACTTGTCTGGGGGGCGTCGTTTCTGTTCATCGAATTGGCTTTGGTCGGGATCGGACCGTTTTGGCTGGCTGCTTCGCGTATTTTGTTCGCAGGTTTTCTGACCACACTGATCTGGAAAGCGCGCGGCGGGCGGCTCTACGAGACCGATGCGCGGTCCGGCTGGGGCTCATTGGTCACGGTCGGGGTTTTGAGTTCGGCCCTGCCCTTTGTTGCCATCTCATGGGGGCAGCAGTTTGTAACCTCGGGCTTTGCAGGTGTTTCGATGGCCGCTGTTGCTCTGATTGTGCTTCCCTTGGCCCATTTCTTTGTACCCGGAGAGCGACTGACACTGCGCAAGGTGCTTGGCTTTGGAATAGGGTTTGTCGGCGTTGCGGTACTCATCGGACCAGAGGCATTTCGTGCGACAGGGGTGGACGGGGAACTATTTGGACGGTTCGCCTGCGTTCTGGGCGCGTCGTGTTATGCGGTCTCATCCATTGTGATGCGGCGCCTGCCGCCTGTCGATCCAATCGGGCTTTCCGCTGTGACGTTGCTGATCGGAGCGGTTCCTGTGACAATCCTTGCCGTGATCATAGAAGGCATACCACCGATGCCGACGGCCGAGGTCGGCGCGGTGATTTTGACGCTTGGGTTGGTACAAACGGCCGCTGCAAACCTGCTGCGCGTGATGGTGATCCGAAGCGCGGGGCCAGTATTCATGTCTTTGACGAATTATCAGGTTCCGCTGTGGTCGGTTTTACTGGGCGTGCTGCTGCTTGGCGAAAAGGTTGAGACGTCGCTGTTCGTGGCGATGATTCTTATTCTATCGGGCGTGTTTCTAAGCCAATGGGGCGCGTTACGGCGGCTTTTCAGGCTCTAATTCGAGACGCTTGCGACCTCATCGACGATGGTGTCGACCACACGCAGGAGTTCGTCCTCGTCCTCGCACTCTGCCATCACGCGGATCAAAGGTTCAGTTCCGGATTTGCGGATCAAAAGGCGTCCTTTGCCGATTAACGCCGTTTCCGCGCTGGCGATCGCATCTTTCACGCGCACGTCAGACAGAGGATCGGATCCAGCCTCAAAGCGGACGTTTTTCAACAGTTGCGGGATCGGCTCGAACGCCTGACGCAACGTGCTGGCCTCCTGCCCGGTTCGCTTCATTTCTGCAAGAAATTGTAGCCCCGCAAGTAAACCATCACCAGTCGTTGCAAAGTCGGTCATCACGATGTGACCCGATTGCTCGCCGCCAAGATTGAAGCCACCGGCGCGCATGGCCTCTACCACATATCGATCGCCGACAGACGTCCGATGAAGTGTCAGACCCTTGGAGTCGAGAAAGCGCTCTAGCCCAAGGTTCGACATGACCGTCGCCACAAGTGTCCCGCCGGCCAGATTACCTTCAGCGGCCCATCGGGCGGCGAAGAGAGCCATTATCTGGTCGCCATCGGCCACGGCACCGGTCTCATCAATGATCATCACACGATCTGCATCACCATCTAGGCAAATTCCGACATTAGCGCCGTGCGCAATAACGGTTTCCGCCGCCAGCGTGGTGCTCGTCGAGCCGCAGCCATCGTTGATGTTCTTGCCATTAGGCGACACGCCAATCGGGATCACTTCGGCGCCCAGTTCCCACAAAACAGCAGGCGCCGCCTTGTAGGCGGCACCATTGGCACAATCGACAACAACTTTCAGCCCATCCAACGTCAGATCGGCAGGAAAGGTCGACTTCACGCGCTCGACATAACGATACAGGCCGTCATCAATACGCTTTGCACGGCCAATATTCTCAGCCGCTGCGGGAGAGATTTCGGTTGAAATCGCCTCTTCAATGGCCGCTTCAGCTGCGTCGTTCAACTTGAAACCATCGGGGCCAAAAAACTTGATGCCGTTGTCGTGGTGCGGGTTGTGGCTTGCCGAAATCATCACTCCGACATCGGCGCGCATAGAGCGAACCATCATACCAACGGCAGGGGTCGGAACGGGGCCAAGCAGAAGCACATTCATGCCTGTCGAGGTGAACCCGGCGGTCAAGGCATTTTCGAACATGTACCCGGACAAGCGCGTGTCTTTGCCGATCACAACCCGATGCGCGGGCGAGCCGTCGCGGCGGAAATAGCGTCCGGCTGCAGCACCGATCCGAAGCGCCAGATCGGCTGTCATCGGGTAAGTGTTCGCGCGGCCTCGGACACCATCGGTGCCAAATAGTTTGCGGTTCATACGACTGTCTCGTTTTTTCTTGCCTCGCCCAAAGCTATCACGGGAACTGGCCGTCTGCACAGATGCAAACCGCGCAGACTAAGCAGGCAGGCGCCGACGATTGTGTCAGTATGAAACAGAGATCAGTTGCGAGCGACCCGGCTAGGCTCGCGATAGAAGTGATGGTAGCCGATCGTGGTCGTGCGCGGAAAGACACGCGCCCAACGCGGGTTCACCGATTTGGTGTGATAGTGCGTGGCACCGGACGTCAGCTCTCGCGGTGCATCATCAATCATGAGGCGCGCGATCTTACCGACCTTTTGGAAAGCCTTCGTTTCTGTGATGGTTTCCGGCCGTCCGTCGCAAGTGTAGGTGAACTGACAGCGATAGCGCTCTCCGGTACCTTGGTTTACAACACCGCACACCGTGTCAGGGTAACGACGATCATCAACGCGGTTCAGGATAACTTCGGCAACACCGACGATGCCTTTAAGAGTTTCACCGCGTGCTTCAAAATACAATGCTTCAGACAGGCACGCCCATTGCTCGCCGCCTTTGGCCACCGGCATTTTGGCCAATTTCGTGGCCGTCAAACCGCGCGGCTGCGTTTCGACGGTTTGTGGTTTGCGTGTCAGGCGAGACAAATCTCGCGCACTAAATGTCGTTAGCGCACTGGTTTCAGCCCCGAACAAACTGCCCAGCCGTTGGTTCAAAGATATGGTCGGATTGTTCGATGTGCTCATTGTCACATCCGCGACAGCCGGCACAGAAAGGGTTGTCGCTGCAACAAGTGCCGCAACCCAAAGTACGGGTTTAAACATCTAGGAGCCCCCTCCAGAACAGGTGAATGGCCGTGATTGACCGATCTCTTACGCCGGGCGCATACCCAAAGCTTGCCCTAAGGTCCACCCTTTGGGCGCGAGACAATGTGTTCCGCAACTAGAAATCAACGACATCTTGTGCGGTGGCGGATATCCACAAAAATTTATACAATTGATTTTTAAGGACTTTTAGGCCTCGGCCCATCCTGAAGCGCGATATGTGCGGCAGCTAGTCGCGCCACCGGCACACGGAAGGGTGAACAGCTCACATAGTCGAATCCGGCATCACGACAAAACGCAATCGAGTCGGGATCACCACCATGTTCGCCGCAAATCGAAAGAACGACATCCGCTTTCCCCTTGCGTCCACGCTCTGCTCCAAGTGTCAGCAGTTCTCCGACCCCATCCAAGTCTAAGCGGTGGAAGGGATCTTCGGGGAAGACGCCCTGATTGACGTAGGCTCCCATAAAGCGGCCCGCGTCGTCACGACTTAGCCCATAGGTCATCTGGGTGAGGTCGTTTGTGCCAAAGCTGAGGAACGAACACTGCGACGCAATCTCTTCGGCCCGCAATGCCGCGCGCGGTGTTTCAACCATCACACCGAGGCGGTAGTCGAAGTCAGCGGCGGTTTCTGCGCGCACAGCGGCAGCAACTGCGTCAATGCGGGTGCGCACAAGTTCAACCTCTCTGCGCGCCGACACCAGTGGGATCATGATTTCCGGCACGATTGATTCACCGGTCTTGCTTGCCGCGATGGCTGCAAGGAAAATCGCGCGTGCCTGCGCTTCGTAAATCTCCGGCATCGTCACACCAAGTCGCACCCCGCGCAGACCAAGCATTGGGTTGAACTCGCTCAAGGCTTCGACGCGCCGGGTTACCTTCGAAAGCGACAGGTTCAGCGCATCCGCAAGATCGCGCAACGCGTCACGGCCAGACGGCAAAAATTCGTGCAGGGGGGGATCAAGCAGGCGAATGCACACCGGCAACCCCGACATGATCGTGAACAAATCTGTGAGGTCAGCGACCTGCATTGGAACGAGCCGCTCTAGCGCGGCCTTTCGTCCTTCGGTGTTTTCCGCAAAGATCATTTCGCGCATGACGATCATGCGGTCACCTTCAAAGAACATATGCTCAGTGCGGCAAAGTCCGATCCCTTCAGCATCAAACGCGCGGGCCACTTTGGCCTCAGCAGGCGTGTCGGCATTGGCGCGCACACCAATGTCGCGCACTTCATCGGCCCAACCAAGCAGAGTGCGAAAGGCATCATCAAGAGTTGGCTCAAGCAGCTTTGCAGCGCCTTCAAGAACCTCACCCGTCGTGCCGTCTATGGTTACCGTATCGCCGTTTTTGAGTGTGCGTCCGTCTTTGAGAGATATTATTTTTTCTTTTTGATTCAATACTATATCGGACAATCCAACGACACCCGGAAGCCCAAGCCCTCGCGCGATCACGGCCGCGTGGCTGGTCATCCCACCGCGTTCTGTGACGACGCCCTGCGCTGCATGCATGCCACGAATATCTTCTGGTGACGTCTCGCGGCGCACGAGAATGCAGGCTTCTCCGCGCGCAGCTGACGCTTGTGCAGCCTCAGATGAGAAGACCAATTGCCCCGTCGCGGCACCCGGGCTTGCCGCGACCCCGCGCGCCAGCACAACGCGCGGTGCGCTGGGGTCAATCTGGCGATGCAGCATCTCGGAAAGCCCGCGGGGCTGGACCCGCAAGACCGCGTCCTCATGAGAAATCACGCCGTCTTGCGCCAAAGAAACGGCAATTCGCATATTTGCACGTTCGGACCGCGCAATCCGTACCGCATCCAGAACGCTGAGCACGCCGCCATCGAGCGTAAACTCGATCTGCATTTCCTCGCGCAGTCTTTCCCGGCAAATCGCACCGTACTGCAAAAGTGTTTCAAAAACGTTAGGGCACAATTCTTCGAGTGACAAACCACGCGGATCGCGCGTCAGGTAAAAGGCGCTCTCGGCATCGAGCGCGTCGCGCCCTTGGCTTTGGCTGAGATAGCGTCCGGTGATTTGCCGAAGACCCGTTGTCGGGTCCACAAACTGGATGACCCCAGAACCGGATTCAGGCGGTCCAAGGCCGGGTGCCATCGCCTGAACGACCAATCCAAGACCGGCGTCGACGGGCGCGCCGCGCGCCTGACGCAGCAATCTTGCGGTGGTACCTTCCCAAGCGCGGGCCATCGATCGCAGCACGCCCGTCAACTGACGGGCCGGGTCCTGGGGAAAGGCTTCGTCGGTTTCTTCTTCGTAAGCGTCCAACATGGATTGAAGCGTTTCGGTCGAAATTTCGTCTTCGATTACAAAGAGATCAGGGTCCAGGTGCGCGACTTGAACGGAATAGGTCACGATAAAGCGCGCAAACAACTTGTTGGCTGCCTCGTGGCCAAGCAAATTGGCATATTCGGCGTGGCGCGCGTGGTTCATCCCGATGTTGAGGATCGCCCCCGGGCCACCCCAGTCGGGATCCTCGGACGAGGGACGCACGGACAGGAGGGGGGTGTCGCCGAAGTGAGCGAGGATGGCATTTGTGTCGAAGTCGGCGCCGGACGCGATGTGGCGGACCGAAACAAAGGGCAGCGCAACGGTGGACGGCACCGGCAAGTCGAGGCGGATCAGACGCTGCAGACACTTTGCGCGCCCGCCATGCGTGTTCGCGGCGAGGTTGGCAGAGGGGTCGACGACAATAAAGTCTGATATTTCAACGAGTTTCTGCACTGCGGCGTCTCCTTCTGCGACAGCATAGCCAGAAGCCGCGTTCGATCAAGGACCGTCGGGGAATACTGACATTACGCCGCGGCGGGCGTGGCGCGAGGGCCTCAGAATAACGCCGATTTTGGCATTAACACATTGGGAAATCGGGCAGAAAGCCGATGTCGGTATCGCGTCGGTTTCACGTCGGTATTACGTCGGTGCGCCCGTGCGCACTGATTTGGTGGCGTTAACCATGCCGCGCGGGCCGTGAACCTTGTTTTAACGACCCGTGCGGTAGGGTCATGAGGCTTCGATTCGCGTCAGGTCCGCCACGGCCAGACAGGCGGCGCTGATGCGGTGCAACAGATTAAGACGGTTGCGACGCAGGATTGGGCTGTCGTCGTTGACCTGTACGGTCTCGAAGAAAGCGTCGATTGGAGTGCGCAGACCGGCCAGCGCGGACATCGCGGCGGCGAAGTTTTCGGCTTCCATTGCGGGTGCGATGGCGGCTTCGGCGGTGTCGAGCGCGGTGAAGAGGGCTTTTTCCTCGGGCGTGTCGGCGAGTTTGGGATCGGGGCCGAAGGAGTATTCGACGCCGTCTTTCTCCTCGGCCTGGCGCAGGATGTTGTGGGCGCGCTTGAAGCCCTGGATGAGGTTCTCGCCATCATCAGTCGCGAGGAAGGTTTGGAGCGCGGTGGCGCGGTTGACGAGGAGCGTGAGGTCGTCAGAGCCGGGCATGGCGAGAGCGGCGTCGATGACGTCGTGACGGATGCCGCGGTCGCGGAGATAGACCTTGAGGCGGTCGTGGAGGAAGGTGAGGAGGTCGGAGGCATAGATGGAGACAAAGTCTATAGGAAGTGCAATGTCTTCTGTGATGTCCGCGCCGTCATCGCCGGAAGTTTGTATTAGGACCGTCGCGTTTTGTGACACAAAGCTTAACACTTCGGCGTCGCCGCGATACTCTACACGGTTGCTGGATTTTTCATAGAAACTTGTAAGGTGCCACGAGTTTTCAGACCCTGCCGGTGTCCGGTAACGCAAATTGCGACTGCGGGCGCGAGCAAGTGTGAGCTGCTTCAGAGCTGAACCAAATACTTCCAAGAAGTGGATTCGCATTCCATTTTCAATGACAGTGCGAATAGCACCCAACGCAGCGCGTCGCAGAGCAAAGGGGTCTTTTGAGCCGGTTGGCTGCAGATTTATGAGCCAGAAACCCGCAAGTGTCTCGCCTTTCTCAGCCAGCGCGACGGCCACCGAAATGGGGTGCGTAGGAACGTCGTCTGATGGACCAAGCGGTTGGTAGTGCTCTTCGCAGGCCTCTGGCACACCGTCATCGTGACCCGCGGCTTGGGCGTAGTATTTGCCCATCGTTCCCTGAAGCTCGGGGAATTCGTAGACCATCTCGGAGGCGAGGTCGGCTTTGACAATCCGCGCGGCCTCTTCCGCAAGGTCGGGTTTCGCTCCGACCAAGGGCGCGATCTCGCGGGCGAGGACCGCGACGCGGTCTACCTTTTCCGCAACGGTGCCGAGTTTGTTGTGGAAAGTGACATGGGCAAGGGGCTCGCCGAGACCAGTCATGCCGATCTGCGCGACCTTGCGCAGATCGTTCTCCCAAAAGAATTTCGCATCGGCCAGACGCGCGGACAGTACCTTTTGGTTGCCCGCAAGGATCGACGCGCCGTGGTCGTCGGTTTCGACGTTGGCGACGGTGATGAAATGCGTGATGCGACCCTGTTTGTCTTTGACCGAGAAGAACTTTTGATGCTCTTTCATCGAGGTCTGCAAGACTTCGGCCGGAAGGTCGAGGAAGTCTTCGGCGATCGCGCCCATGAGTACGACCGGCCATTCGACGAGGCCGGCGACTTCGGCCAGGAGACCCTTGTCTTCGACAACGTCAAGACCGTTGGCAAAGGCCGCCTGTGTTGCGTCGTGCCAGATGGTTTCCATACGTTCCTGGGTCGACAAAATGACATGCGCATTCTTGAGCTTAGACGCGTAATCCTCTAAACTTGTTACGGAAAACCGCATCGGAGCCATGAAACGGTGACCCGATGTCATGTCGGACGCAACGAGGCCGTCGATGTCGAGATCAACGATGTCCGTTTCGCCATTTTCCGACAAGATACAGACGATGGACTGGAGCGGACGGACCCAGCGCAGCGCGCCTTTGCCCCAGCGCATAGATTTGGGCCATGGGAAGTTGCGAAGGGTACTCTCAAGCGTTTCGGCGATGATGTCCGACGCGGGGCGGCCGGGTTTTTCGATTTTCGCGAACCAGACCTGCCCCTTTTTGTCGTCACGCGCTTCGAGCTGGTCTTTGGTAAGGCCGGTCGAGCGCAGGAAACCTTCAAGAGCTTTTTCAGGCGCATCGGTGCGCGGACCTTTGCGTTCTTCGCGCACCGTCGGGCTTTCGGCGAGAAGGCCTTCGACGCTGAGCGTCAGGCGTCGCGGCGTGGCGAAGGCGCCCGCGCTTTCGTAGGTGAGACCCGCCTCGACGAGGGCGTCTGTCATCAGGTGCTTCAGATCGTCGGCAGCGCGCGCCTGCATCTTTGCGGGGATTTCTTCGGAGAAGAGCTCGATCAGAAGATCAGGCATTTATTCGGTCCTCTCGGGGAGTGGGGGGCAGCCTTCGGGCGGCGCGTTGCCGTCAAAAACTTCCTCGCCACATGCGTTGATCTGGTGCCACACAAAGCCGCGCCCGTCTTGATGGACGGCGACGATGCGGTCGATGCCGTAGGTGACGTTCGCGGTGCCGAGAAACGCGAGGGCCTCGCCGTCGTCGATGGCTTGCGCGATGGCGCCGGCGTCAAAGCAATCGAACCATCCGGGGGCGTTCAAGGGTTCGGCTGTGTCGTAGAGTTCGTAGGTTTCCGTCATCATCGCGAGCGACTGCGGAGTGGTGAAACAGGCGCGGTAACGAATGGGCGAGGATGTGGCGTCGATGGCCTGAAAGTTCTCGTACAGGATGGTTTCAGGCGCGCCTGTGGTGACGCTGGTCATCTGAACCATGTCGTTTGAGGTGGCCACGATGGTTTCGTAGAACCCGTATTCCTGCAGGTAATACACGCCAGCGCCGCCAATGACGCCGGTTGCGATGAGGACGATGCCGATCACTTTGCCGTTCATCCTTTTGGGTGTCCTTTGGTGCGCATCAGGCGGCCCCTGCTGCGTCGGTTTGCACGAAGGCGTCGGCGCAGGCTTTGGCGAGCGTGCGGACGCGGCCGATGTAGGCCTGACGTTCGGTGACAGAAATCACGCCGCGGGCGTCGAGAAGGTTAAAGAGGTGGCTGGCCTTGATGCATTGGTCGTAGGCGGGGTGGGCCATGATGATTTTGCGGCCGGATTTCGGGTCTGATGGGTCAGCGGCGAGGATGCGCGTGCATTCGGCTTCGGCGTCTTTGAAGTGCTGTAGCAACGTGTCGGTATCGGCCACGTCAAAGTTCCAGCGCGAGTATTCCTGTTCGGTCTGTTTGAACACGTCGCCGTATGTGAGCGGGATGGGTGCGTCGGGCGCGTTAAAGGGCATGTCCATGACATGATCGACGCCGAGGACGTACATCGCGAGGCGTTCGAGGCCGTAGGTCAGTTCGCCCGAGACCGGGTGGCAGTCGTGGCCGCCGACCTGTTGAAAGTAGGTGAATTGCGAGACTTCCATGCCGTCGCACCAGACTTCCCAGCCAAGGCCCCATGCGCCCAAGGTCGGGCTTTCCCAGTCGTCTTCGACGAAACGGATGTCGTGGGAGGCCATGTCGATGCCGATGGCCTCGAGGCTGCCGAGGTAGAGGGCCTGCAGGTCGGGGGGCGACGGTTTGATGATGACCTGGAACTGGTAGTAGTGCTGCAGGCGGTTCGGGTTTTCGCCGTAACGGCCGTCAGTTGGGCGGCGCGAGGGTTGCACGTAGGCGGCGGCCCAGGGCTTGCTTCCAAGTGCGCGCAAGGTGGTGGCCGGGTGGAACGTCCCTGCCCCGACTTCCATGTCGTAAGGTTGCAGAATCGCGCAGCCGTTTGCCGCCCAGTAAGACTGAAGGCGCAGGATGATCTCCTGAAAGGACGAAGGGCGGTCAACGGCAGCCATGGGGCGGTTCTCCGGGGTCTGAAATCGCGTTCTCAATAGGCAACAGGCGCAGGGCGGTCAATGAAGGGAGGGTTCTTTTGACGTGCATGTTCTTTCGCCCTAGGTAAAAGCGTTGGAACGGCGCGCAGGGCGTCCAGTGCGAACAGGTGAGACATGGCGATTATTATCCGGTTTTTTGCAGGAATGGCAGTGATGCTTTGGGCTGCGGCGGCTGTGGCACAGGGCAGTTCCTGGGTGCAGGTTGAAGCGCGGCCAAGCGAAGCGGCAGCGCGGGACCGGGCGGAATTCTATGCGAGCGGTCTTCCGGATGTCGAAGGCTATAGATTATCGTCAGGGTGGTACGCGATTGCGCTTGGCCCCTATAGCGAGGCGCAGGCAATCAACGTCCTTGCACAATTGCGCGCGAGCGGACGCATTCCACGCGACAGTTTTCTGGCCAACGGCGCAAATTTCCGGGTGCAGTTTTTTGCGGGAACGCCGGGTGTTGCGCCGATTGAGACTGTCGTAGTGCCTTTGGTGGCTGGTGAAGAAACCCAAGCTGAAGCGCGCGCCAGCGAGCGCAGTCTAAGCCGCGAAGAACGGGCTTTGGTGCAGATCGCCTTGCGCTGGGAAGGCGTCTACACAGCGGCGATTGATGCCGATTTCGGCCCCGGAACGCGCCGCGCGATGGCGGCGTTTCAGCAAGCGAGCGGGTTTGAGGCAACGGGCGTTTTGACGACCAAGCAACGCGGTGATCTGATTGAAGCCTATTCTGCAGCCGTCGCAGCTTTGGATATGACGCCGACCCTTGAACCAACGACCGGGATCGAGATTGATTTACCGCGCGGCCTGGTGACGTTTGACCGATTTGAACCGCCGTTTGCGCATTATCGATCGACCACGGACGACGCGGTACAGGTCTTGCTGATCTCTCAGACCGGGGATCGCGGGACTTTGGCCTCGCTCTATGAGGTGATGCAAACGCTTGAGATTGTCCCCTTGGAGGGATCGCGTGCGCTTCGGCGCAATGATTTCACGCTGACCGGCGCGAATGACCGGATCATATCGCATACTTATGCACAGCTTGATGGCGGGACGATCAAGGGCTTTTCGCTGATCTGGCCTGCAGACGACGCTAAGCGTCAGCGGTTGGCGTTGGCGGCGATGCAGGAGAGCTTCTTGCCAATTGAAGGCGTGTTGCCGGACGCGATGGGGTCTGGGGCGCAGAATGTTGATCTGCTCGCCGGGTTGGCGATCCGTCGCCCGGATCGGGCGCGCTCGGGTTTTTATGTGGACACGTCGGGCGGTGTTTTAACGACGGCCGGGGCAGTTGATAAATGCGCGCGCATCACATTGGGCGAAGAGATCGCAATGTCTGTCGGTGGCATTGATACCGCGCTTGGGGTTGCGTATTTGCGTCCCGAACAGGCGATTGCTCCATTGGCGTCGGCGCGCATGGCTGCGATTGAGCCGCGCCTTCAGTCGGGAATCGCGGTGGCAGGGTTTAGTTTCGGCGGTGTTTTGACGGCCCCTTCGCTGACCTATGGCACATTTTCGGACGTAAAGGGGCTGGACGGCGACGCGCGGGTCCAACGTCTTGAGGTGGTATCGGAGCCCAGCGACGCAGGCGGACCGGTTTTTGAAGAGAGCGGCGCGGTGATGGGGATGCTGCTGGATGCCAAGGACGGCGCGCGTCAATTGCCGGGCAACGTGGCGTTTGCTTTGGACGCTTCGGTGTTGTCGGAGTTTCTGGCAGCGAACGGAGTCGCGATGCCTGTCAGTTCCGAAGCAGGCAATCTGGCACCGGAAGACCTGACGCTATTGGCGACAGACATGACCGTTCTGATTAGCTGCTGGAACTGATCTCGGGCGTGGCCAGTATGAGGGTTGGGCGACCAGCGGCAAAGGCGGCGGTAGTGGCGTCGCATAAGGCCTCTATCGTTTTGGGGGCCGCGTAGGCGCAGCCATAGGCCTCGGCGAGTTTCTCCCAGTCTGGGTTAACCGCGTGGACGGCGTTCGGGGCGATTTGCGCGGCAACCATGTTGTCGCGGATTTCGCCCAGCGCTTCGTTGTCCCAGATAAGAATTGGCAGGCTAAGGCCAAGTTCTGCTGCCGTGCCAAGTTCTTGGAGGGTGTACTGAAACCCGTAGTCACCCGCGATGGCGAGCGTTGGGCCGTCGTGGCCCAGCGCGCCTCCGATAGCAGCAGGAAGCGCGTATCCCAAAGTGCCAAAACCGTTGGGGTGGTGCCAGTGGCCCGGCTTGGGCATGTCCCAAACATCTTTTGCGGTGTAGGCGAATTGGGTCATGTCCGAGAAGATCATCGTGTTGTCGGGGAGCGTTTCGCGAAGCGCATCGCAGATCGGTCGGATGCCGGGATAGTAGCTGTCAACGGCATTGCTCCATTTGGCGCGCTGCGCGGCGATTTCGCTTGGGGACCAATCAGTTGTCTGTGAAATACGCGAGGTTGCCAGTTCCGCCGTGAGGGACTTGAGGACCGCCGCCCCATCGGCGTTGATGCGATGGTTTGCGCGCGGATCGCCCGCGAGAACCGAGGGATCGAGATCGACTCGGATGCGGATGCCTTCGTCTCCGAGCGCGTCGCGCAGGGTGTCGACTTCTGCCAGTTCGGTGCCGACAACAATGACCAGATCCGCACTTGCCAGCACGTCAACGCACCCGGGTTGCGACAGGTGCGCGCCGAAGTGGAGTGACGCATCGGCCGCGACAAGGCCGCGTCCTGCGTAGGTGGTGAAACTGGCGGCAGATGTCAATTTCAGGAGCTGCGCGATGGTAGCAGCACTTGAGGCGTCTTGGGCGAGGCCACCGCCGAAGATAAACAGCGGGCGGCGAGCATTGGCCAGCAGCCGCGCAACTTCGCCGATTGCCTTTGGGTCGGCGTATGGCCGTGTCGCCATGGCATTGGCCGCCGTTGGAAAGGGTTCCGCCGGGCCGCCCACAACGCGGATCGGGATGGAAATGTTGCAAGCGCGCGGGCGTTTGGTTGCAAATTCGATGAGGGCTTTGTCAACAAGGGAGTATGCGGCAAAGGCTGTGCGCGCGGTCTCGGACCAGTCGCAAACCGTCGCGGTCGCGCCTTCCTGATCGCGCATCTGGTGCAGTTGGCCGCGTTTTGAGGCGGTATCGTCCAGCACCGTCGAAATCACCAGCATCGGCACGCTGTCAGAGTAGGCCTGCCCCATGGGGGTCATGATATTGGTGAGACCGGGGCCTGAAATGACGAAAGCCACGCCGGGTTTTCCCGTCGCGCGGGCATAGCCGTCGGCCATGAAACCCGCACCCTGTTCGTGGCGCGCAAGGACGTGGCGGATGCCAGCCTCTTCGATACCGCGGTAAAGTTCAATGTTGTGGACACCGGGGATACCAAAAATCGTATCGACACCGCGATCCGCCAGCATGGCGGCGAGTTCTACACCGAGGGGACGCATCAGGCTCTCCAGAAACGGGATGTGAAAAGGACCATGACCACCATCAACTCAAGCCGCCCGACAAGCATGCCGACGATGAGAAGCCATTTGGCCATTTCGTTGAGCGGCGCGTAGGTGCCTGAGGGGCCGATGATCTCGCCAAGGCCGGGGCCGATGTTGGCGATAGCGGCAGCCGCGCCACTGATCGACGTAAGAAAGTCGAGGCCTGTCATGCTGAGAAGGACCGACAACACACCCAGCGTCACGACGAAAAGCGTCAGGAACGCCATGACCGAGGAAATCACATCCTCGGTGATCGTGCGGCCATCGTATTTTGGCTGGAACACGCCGTGGGGCGAGTGAATGCGTTTGATCTGGTTGGAAATCGCCGCCATCAAAATCTGGTAGCGGAAAATTTTGATCGAGCAACACGTCGATCCCGCACAGCCGCCGATCAGGCCAATGAAGAAGAACATCGCGATCGGAAACGATCCCCAGAGCTGATAGTCCGCACTCGCGTAGCCGGTGCCGGTGATGATCGACGTGATATTGAAGGTCGCTTCTCGAAACGAGATCGGAAAGGCCGTGGCATCGGAAATCGCAAGATAAAGCGAAATTGCAAGGACGAGCCCCAATAGCACGACCAGAAAGGCGCGCACCTGACTGTCGGCGAGCAGAGGTCTTGACGACCCCGCAAGCAATTGAACGTAGCGCACAAACGGCAGGCTTGCGAGTACCATGAACAAGGCCGCGACGTACTCTGGTGCGCCTTTGAAAACACCGAACGATGCATCATGCGTGGAAAAACCGCCCGTGGCGACAGTGGTCAGCGAGTGGTTGAGCGCATCGAAAAACGGCAAGCCCACAGCATAGTAAGACAAAGCACAGGCCACTGTGAGGGTCACGTAGACGATCGAGATACGCGACGCGATTTCGGCGGCGCGGGGCAGGACTTTGCCTGCGGTATCAAAGGCTTCAGAGCGGAAGATTTGCATGCCACCGACCCGCAGTTCCGGCAAAAACACCATGGCAACAACGATGATACCGATACCGCCGAACCATTGCAGCATTGAGCGCCACAAAAGAAGACCCGCCGGCAACTCGTCTAGCCCGGTGAAGACCGTCGATCCGGTGGTGGTGAGGCCTGACATGGCTTCAAAGAAAGCGTCCGTGATGGTGGCATCCGTTGCGCCCTGATGAAACGGGATGGCCGCGAAAATCGGCAGCGCCACCCAAACGGCCGTGGTCAGAATAAAGGTTTGCTGGATTGTGAGCCGCTCGCCGACCCCATTGGCGCAGGCAAGCGCCAAAAGGCCGCCGGTCAGCACAGTCAGAATTGCGCTTTCCATGAAAACGGCCGCATGTCCGTTCCCGGCCATAAGATCGACACCCAGCGGCACGCTCATCGTTGCGCCCAGACAGGCCACCAAAAGGCCGATAACATAGCCCACTGGGCGAAGGTCGATCATGGGGTGAGACTTGTCCGAGCAGACCCGGTTCGTCAATCGTGAACCGTGACGCCCTTTGCGATCAATGTGCCATCTGATGCAAAAAACGGGCTCTGTTTATAGCGCCCCGAGAGGCGGGATCTGAGCATACGCCAGAGGAGCGGCCGAATAACCTTGCCCATACTTCCGTGTTCACCGTCAATGTTTTGGGTCGCGCTGGCACGGTTAACGCGGGCGACGATCGGACCGAGCGCCGCCTTGTCGTCGATGTTATGCGCAAGCACGGTTGTGAACGGGATTGCACGGGTTCCTAGTGTGTTGGCCATCGGAGTGTCGCAACAGGTTGTGTGCCAGCGATGCGGCCCTTTGGGAGTGAGTTTTATCCAGCTAAGGTTAGATTGGCCTTTGACAATTTTTACCGTCTCGGGGGCCGTCTGAAACAGATCTGTACCGCCCGCAGCATCAAGCGAGTCCCCGCCCCCGAACCGGTTGGCAAAATCCTGGCACGAGGTGCAATAGCACACCAGTCGCGTGCCATCCCCCGGTTCAACGGCAAGTTCGACGTCTCCGCAATTGCATGTCCAGCGCATTTTTCACTCGCTCGGTTGCCTACTGGGCGAAAACTACCCGTATTTATCAGGCGTTGAAAGACGCGCTCTAGCCTGTGTGAAACAACGTCTCAAAGAAGCGCGGATCAAGTGATGTTGCTTCGAATGTTGTGCCTTCTGTGAGAACCGACACAGCATCATGGCTGTGCAGGCTTTCCTGATGGCTGGCAACAACGCGGAAATCGCCGATGCGCGGGTCTGATTGCAAACCCTGCGCGAACAGCCGTGCCGCGTCTTCGACAAAAATCGGGTTGGCGGCGTTCAGTTCTGCAAAGGCTTGTTCATCTTCGCGTTTGACCATGACTTGGGTTTCTGTCGGCACAGCCAGACGGCACAGCGCGACGATGTCTTCGAACCAAAGCGCGTCAGCCGCGCGGTCCACGACAACGGACAGGCGCGCGACAGAGCGCTGCGAGTGCGGAGTGGCAAGCTGACCACGGGTGCGACGTGCGTGCTCGGACAACTCAAGCGAGCATGGGCAGGTGGACGAATAGACATAATCGACGTGCAAAATACGCGTGCGGGTTCCATTCTGGTCGACGACTTCAAGGGCAATATCGTAGTACTGCCAACCCGACAGCCCCGAGCGCAGGCTGTCGATCTTGATGGGGTAAGACAGGCGCATCTGGATGCGCGCATCAAAACTTTCGAGATCGGTTTTGTAGTCATCAAGGGCAGCTTCGATAACCTCAAAGCTGAATTCCTTTTCGGCATGCACATAAAAGCTGCGCATGATGCGGCTCATGTTGATGCCTTTTTTGTCGGCATCGAGGCTGACAGTTCCAGTGACGGACGTTTCCAGCTCGCGGGTGCCACCGCTTTGGGTTTTGAACTGCACCGGGAGACGAAAATTCGAAATACCAACGTGCTGGATCGCGCGGTGTGCGCCTTTGATAAGAGATTCCGGGCCGTTTTGCAGATCGGGAAGACCGGCCTTGTAGTCAGCATCTATCGCGAAGCCGTTCGGGTATTCGCGCGCCAATGCAGGATAATCCGACGGGGCGGCCGGCAACAGCCGCGCAATGGCCGGGTCCAGCGTTTCAATCTCGGCGCGGTCGGCGTCGCGCGCCCATGATCGCAGGAGTGAAAGCGCCTGTTTTGCCTCATCCCGAGTTGGTTCACGGTCGAAATCATTGGAATGAACATTCATGGCGCTGTCTCCTTTAGGGGAGCCTGCTACTTGGGGCCTCTTGCCCATAGTTCCAGCAGGTTCACGTCTCTGTTACGCGGCACCGGCCGTTTTGGTTCACCCAAACAGGCGGAAAAAGCGGTTTAGAATGTCCGGCGGTGTGGACACATCGGTCGCATAGACCGCCTTTGTGAGAGTGTCAGCTTGTGCCGGCGGGAAATACCCCCGGTCTTTGTAGATTCGGATACGCTCGGCGAAGACATCGCCGTCTGCTTCAGGGTGAAACTGTGTGGCATAGACGCGTTGGCCATAGCGGATCATCTGGAACGGACACGGGGTGGACGACATTAGATGAACGGTGCCGGGAGGGAGGTTTTGCACCGCTTCTTTGTGGCCGACAAGCGCATGAAATCCACGCGGCAGCCCCTCTAGAAGCGGATCTCTGGCCCCTTCATCCGTTAGTTCGCAAAGAACAGGCCCGACAGGTTCGCCGTAACGGGCCTTGGAAACATCGCCGCCAAGGTGATGAGCCAGAATGCCGATTCCATAGCAACATCCCATGAATGGTATGTCCCGCGATGTGATCTCGGGCATCAGCGACAGCATTGCCGCTTCTGCGCGCGCCTCGTCCGGGGTTTTGTCTGCGGGCGCGTCGCTCACACAGCCGGGGCCACCCCCGACCACGACGCCGGCGTAGGCGTTCAGATCAAGACCGTTTGGCAACCCGTCCCGCTCAAGACGAATGCGATGTACTCTCGACGCGCTGAGACCGCCCTTTTCCAGAATCGCATGAAACTCGCCATCAGCGGCCTCATCTTCTGGCCGCAACTGCAGGATCAAGAACGGCTTCATCGCGCGCGCCTCGATTTCACCCTTTCAAAATACCTCGGGGGAATCGGCCAAAGGCCGATGGGGGCCGCGCCCCCTCCCCTCGCGGCGCGCATCGCGCGGCGCAATCCAGGATC
>JARFRG010000082.1 GCA_029287375.1 Boseongicola sp.
ATCGGCCTGCAAATCGTCGAACCGACCCTGGCTGAAGGTGGATGTCCCGCGCAAGGCTGCGGTGCGTTCGAATATTATCTGCGCCCGATCCAGCCTGGCGCGCGCTGTATCCGAACCGGCCTGTGCTTCGGCAATCTGGGCCTGGGACTGGTTCAGGCGAATGCTTAAAAGCTCGCGGCTGAGTTCGACGAGAACGGCGCCTTTCTCTACTCTGTCGCCAGCAAGAACGGCGACCCGGTCGACAGTTCCGGCAATGCGGCCGGCAATCGCACCATCGCGCGATGTGGTAACTTCGGCAAAAACAGGCACCGTTTCTGCCAAAACGCGCGTCTCGACCGTTTGCACGCCCACCGCGGCAGCGCGCCCTTGTGCGGCAAGGTTTTGCGGTCCCACCAGCAACAACAGCACCAATACGCTTTTCAAAACCGCCATGTCGCGCTCCTTTGTTCGCTCTTTACTTAGCTCAAAGGTAGCAGAGGCAAAGCCCCTTTGTGCGGCTATTCGAGCAGCTCTTGAAACAATTCGGTATAGCCGATTTCGGGGTCAAAGCTGCCGACGGCCAGGAACTCAAGAACCTGACGGATGACCAGCGGATCGTTCATCATGAAGGTATGCGTGACCGGCAGCACGATATGATCGGACAGACCCGGCAAACGGGTCGAGGCAACAGATACTTTTCCATCGTCGGGACCATCAATCAAAAAGGAATAAACCGGGTTCAGCGATTGATTTCCGGCAATCACGCCCACCTCAAAGCTGGGCAGGCCCAGACGGTTGGGCGCACTGGAATCGTTGGTGCCAAGAGCGAGACCCGCAGGGCCGTTCAGCCAGCGAAATGCACCGAGATCTCCAAATATATCAACAAGTTGCGATCCATTGTTGGGAGGGCCAAGGAAAACGGCACGACCCATGTTTGGGGGGCGGTTTTCTTCAAGCCAGGCCCGCACGAGAATGCCGCCCATGGAATGGGTTACAAAGTGCGTGACGTCTTCGCCGCAAGCTTCGACAGGCCGATCAAGGGCTTGCCCGACCAGCTGATCAAACGGCACGGATGTTGACGCGTAACCCTGATTGATGGTGCGGTAGCCTGCATTCTCAAGCGCGGTATCCATCATCTTCATGGACGCCGGGCCGCGGGCCAGGCCATGGAGCAGCACAACGCAATCCGCCGCCGCTGGTAGTGGGGCAAATGCAAGGGCGATGGCGAAAGCATATGTGAGATGGGCAAAACGCACGGATAGGTCCCTAAACGTCCAAAACTTGTGGCACGACGAGATTGCCGTACCGTTCATATATAAGCAGTCCAAAGGCCAAATACAGGTCATAACCGGGACTGGTTTTCAGGCAGAGCGCTTGATTGGGGCTGCAATTGTCGGTGTCGGTATCATGGGTTTGACCCGGGGCGGCCATCTGGTCAAGACGGGACGTGGCGTCGTTTGGTTTGAAAATTGGTGCGGCGGCGTTGACCGCATTTCGAGGCATTTTGTGCGTGGCGGCGCGCAAATGAAGTGCCGTCCGGAGCACCGATGGCGATCCCTCTTTGTTGGTCGATCATTGGGGCGTCGGTTTGGGAGTAGCTAAAAAAATTGCTCTGGCACGCCTTTCCAGCGCGAGCGTCAGCGTCTAGGGAAGGCAAATGCCTTACACGTTTACCACATTGGCCGATCTGAGACTCGCAAATTTCGATACGATCATCGATGTGCGGTCTCCGTCAGAGTTTGCGGAAGACCATCTTCCGGGCGCGATTTCCTTGCCGGTCTTGTCGGACAGCGAACGGGCCGAAGTTGGGACGATCTACACACAGGTCAGCCCCTTCAGGGCGCGCAAGACTGGGGCCGCGTTGGTTGCAAAAAATTCTGCCGCGCATCTGCAAGGACCGCTGGCGGAACACATGGGGAGCTGGCGTCCGTTGGTTTATTGCTGGCGCGGCGGGCAGCGATCGGGGTCTTTTGGCTCCATTCTCGCGCAGATCGGCTGGCGTGTTGAGGTGTTGGAGGGGGGCTATCAAAGCTTCCGTCGCGCCGTTGTTGATGCGCTTTACGCGCGTGAATTGGTGTCTCCTGTTATTCTGCTTGATGGGAACACGGGGACAGGCAAGACCGAGGTCTTGCACCGATTGGGTGCGCGCGGCGTGCAGGTTCTGGACCTTGAAGGCCTTGCACAGCATCGCGGATCAGTTCTGGGCGGGTTTGGTGCGCAGCCGACACAAAAGGGGTTTGAGACCGACCTGTTTCAGGCGATGGACGCGCTTGATCCTGACCGTCCTGTCGTGGTTGAGGCAGAATCCAGCCGTATCGGCGCGCTGAATGTGCCGCCAAAACTGTTTGAAGCGATGAAAGCCGCGCCGCGCATTCACGTGTCAGCGCCCGTTGCGGCGCGCGCTGCGTTTCTGGCGCACACTTACGGCGATGGGTCGGTTGACACGCCAGAGTTTGCGGATCGGCTTGATCGGCTGGTGGATTTACGCGGGCGTGCGCAGGTCGAGGCGTGGAAGGCGCTTGTTGTCGACAGGAAGTTCGAAGAGGCGGCCGCGTCACTGATCGAGGCACATTACGATCCGCGCTATGCCAAGGGGCGCGAGCGATATGACGACACCACCATCGCGTCTTTTTTGGCGGACAGTCTGGACGATGCGGGATTGGACCGGCTTGCAGATCAAGTCGCCGACGCCGTCACGTCACGACAATTGGGTGATCTGACCACGGCGTAAGGTGGCCGATTTGTGTGGCTGTGGCGCCGGCGTCGATCAGCGATGCTATCGTCGTTCTTAACGCGTCTGGCGGGATGGCCGCCAGAAATCCGCCTGCGGTCTGCGGGTCGACCAAAAGCGCTGCACGTGCGGTGTCTGGCATCGCAACGCCCAAGGCGGCGCGGTTGGCAGGTGCAATGGTCGACGCGATGCCATTTGCAGCGAGGGTTTCGGCGCCGGAATAAAGCGGAACAGCGGCGCTGTCGATATGCGCGCTTAGCCCGGCCGCAAAGGCCATGCGGGCGGCATGTCCTGCCAGACCAAATCCGGTGATGTCCGTCAGACTATGCGCGACCTGTGCGAGAATTTCAGCGGTTTTGACGGGTGCGGTTGCCATGGCCTGAAGGACGCTGGCGATGTCGTCGCCTTGGGCTTCTCCGGCCATTTCGGCCGCCATCAGGGTGCCGCTGCCGATCGGGCGCGTGACGATCAGGATATCGCCTGGCTGAGCGCGGGCCAAAGTTTTCGCCGCAGTCTTCAAGGTTCCGGTTGCGGTGAAACCGAGTGTTAATTCAGCGCCTTGCGTGGTGTGGCCCCCCACCAACGCCGCGCCGGTTTCACGGGCCACGTCGCTGGCTGCGGCAAGGCATTCGCGCAACCAGTCGGCCTGAAGAGGCTCGCTCATCCGGGGCAGTGTGAATTGCGCGAGGAGCGTTTGAGGCGCGGCTCCCATTGCCCAGACATCGCCAAGCGCATGGATCGCGGCGATCCGGGTCATCAGATAGGGATCGTCCCAAAATGCGCGCAGATGGTCGGTTGAAATCACCTGTTGCACAGACCCAAACGACAGGACCGCAGCGTCGTCCCCGGTGGCTGTTATGATATCGGGTGACGTCGGCATATCGAGAGCGCTCAGCGCCGTGTCCAGCACATTTGCCCCGACTTTCGAGCCACAGCCACCGCACATCGGCTTTGAGCCAAGCGTCTTGGACACGCCCTTGGCGGCATTCTTTGGCGCGACCGGAGGCTGCATTTTTGGCGGGTGGTTCAGGCGATCCATGAAGCGGCGGTCGATCCGGTCTTTCCACGTCCATGCCCAAGCACCGTCTATCGCCAGCCCGTATTTGTCCGCGACGGCCTCTTTGCGCCCTAAGGACACCAGCTTGAGATAGTGCTTTTGTGGAGTGAAAGAGCGCCGCGCGGTTTCGATCAGGTCGGCACGAATATTGGCGGCAAGGACCGGAGCGGCGCGTACGGCAAAAACCCCGGCCTTTGGGCGCGGAGCGTGTGACAGGTGCGCGCAATCGCCAACCGCGTAGATCGCGGGATCATTAAGAGACCTTAACGTGGCGTCGACCGAGACATATCCATTCGTCAGCGTGAGGCCTGTGTTTTCCAGCCAGCCAAATGGACGCGCGCCCGCGGCCCCGACGGTGAATTGCGCCGCGATTGTCCGCCCATCGCTTAGTGTGATGGTGTCGGCTTGGAGACTGGTGGCGCGCGCGTTTTCAAAGATTTCAATGCTTGCGGCAGTCAATTCAGCGCGCAGTTTTTGGGCCGTTGCGGGGGCAGTTCCGGTGAGCAAATCGCCGGACTCGATTATTGATACCGGGGTTGGGGTGCCTTGAGCGGCCAGCCTGTGGTGCATAGCCAGGGCAAGCTCTACGCCAGCGATGCCGCCTCCGATCACACAGACAGGGCCATTTTTCCGCGCTTCGACAAAGGCTTGCCAGCGCGCCGCGAATGGACCAAGCGGTTTGGCCGCGATAGCGTGTTCGCGAAATCCCGGAATGTCAGGCATGTCTGAAGTTATGCCAATATCCAGAGAGGCGATGTCATAGGCGACGTCGGGGCGGTTGGTCACGCTCAGGCGCTTTGCGGCGCGGTCGATCGCGGTGACGTGGCCAAAGATCATCCGCGCTCCGGCAAAACGTGCAAGCCGCACCAGATCAATCTCGAGATCGTCGCGACCATAATGCCCCGCGACATAGCCCGGTAGCATCCCGGTGTATGGTGCCGTGGCGTTAGGATTAATTAATGTTAACCGCGCACCCGGAACCGGGTTCATGCCCCATTGGCGCAGGAACAGCGCATGCGCATGGCCGCCTCCGATTAGGACAATCTCGCTCACAAAGGGCATATCGCTGTTCATGCTCATTCCTACGCCCTAGCGCGATGCCACGGTTTTGGCGAGAGGTCAGGGCGCAATCCATCGTGATGTGCTGCCTTCGAACACGGCGCGACGTAAGCCGTCATTTGTTATTTGCAGGGTTTCTATTCGCGCAATATGGGCCGTCAAAAGAACCATTTGATGGTGTTGGGGCGTTGCTTGTTGGGCGTCGGACGGGTCGTCAATCTTGGTGCCTGGCAGGGGGTCTGTGGCATAGTTTAGTCGTGTGCCTGGCCCAAGTCCGTCCCAGACATCGGCGGAAACAGTGCCAAGGTCGATGCTGACACCAAGGCGGATTTGCAGGCGATCGCGGGGATCCCAGATCAGGAGTTCCGCGCGGCTGTTGGCCTTTAGATCAGCGACTTTGGAGGCCGCTGCATGACTATAAAACCAAAGGGTTTGGGCGGACCGATCAACGCCACGAAGGACGACGATGCGGGCAGCACCGCCCGAAGGCGATGCTGTGGCGAGGACAGGCAAGTTCGCCGGAGAACCCGGCACCACAACGCCACTTTCAAGCCGAGCCCAAACATCGCAAAGCGTGCCGTTAAGGTCTGTTAATGCGTCACTCATAGCCCGTCATTTCCAGATATCCGCGCCCCGAATGCGTACCGCTCACAGTTACCGGGCCTTCCCAATAGGGTACGATCGTCGGCATCCAGCTTTGCGGATAAACCGCGTTGACCGACACCTCAAGATCGTGTTTCGGCAAAACGACACGCCATCCAACTGGCACATCACGCCCGGCGATGCGCGCCCAGGTGTTGGGGGACATCTTCAGATCTCCGGGGGCAAACGGCGCAGGTGTGCCATCCGGCGTTATCCAGGTGCCGACCACATAATCGTCGCCAGATGCGTCGCGCAGCCGATACCCCATCAGCTTGTTGCCATCGTCCAGGTGAAGAGAAATCCAATCCCATCCGGTTTGCGTCGCGGTCAGGGGTTGTGACGACCACTCGCGATCCAACCATGCTTGGCCCGTCACCCGCACATCGCCAGATGCCAGCGAGATGTTTCCCTGAACCGCGTAGAACGGTTGCGAGTAGTAGTGACTGGCAAGCCCAAGCGCGGATTTCTGAGAAAACCCACGGTCACCTTGCAAGACGAAGGGGCGGTCTGCCCGAAGCGACAGATCATATGCAAATTCAGTACCTTGCGCGGTTAATGTGACGTTATTGAGGTTTGGCCCCGCCAGTGACCACTCGTCGATTTCTGCGCGAAATGGCACGGCAGTTACACCGGCCTGACCCGATCCACCACGGGCAAGGCGTTCGGCGTGAAAGTGACCCGACGGGGTCGATACGGCCGCGTGGCCCAGCCAGATCTGATCCGCGGGATCACGCGTTGGTCGAAGGGCGTTTCGAAAAAGTGTCCATTGGACTCCGTAGGTCTCGCCATCGTCTCCGGTGAGTGTCGCGGTCACATACCACCATTCGATCCGAAAGCCGGGGTGTGGCCCGTGATCGGCCGGAAAGCTGAACCGGTTGTCGCGATCAGGCAAGGCGTAACCGTCCGAAGAGGCGCCCATTCCGGCGAACCCTTGCGCGCTTACGACCAGTGGTGTGATCAAAAGCATGACGGCAAGAAAGAGGGTTTTAGCGTTCATGTGCAAACACCCGGATGAGATCGGCAGGGGGTTGACGGGTGAGGCGCAGCGCGGGCCAAAGACCGGCAAGGCCCGCAGCAATGAGCGATAGGACAAAGAGCCAAAGCCAGTCACCCGGAAAAAGATGCATCGGCAATTTCCAACCAAAAGCTTCGACGTTGATGACCGCGAGCAAGACCCATGCCAGCATTAACCCCACCGGAACGGCGAGGATAAATGTGAGCGCCGCCAGAATCATTGCGCGCATAAACTCAATTCTTCCAAGGGTTTGACGAGAAAGCCCTATCGCCCACAGTGGCGCAAGCTGAGGCAGGCGCATCGACGCCAGCGTAAGCAGGCTTGTCAAAATCGCGATTGCGGCCACCGACAGCGTAAGCACGTTCAACGCCGCACTCACGGCAAAAGTCCGTTCGAAAATCGCGAGCGAAAAGGATTTAAGCGACGCCTGGTCAACGATGTTTTCCGGGGGCAGTCCAAAATCTTCGCTCAAAGCCCGGCGCAGGTCAGGAATGTCGTCGGGCGCAATACGCAGCCCAAAGTCAGTCCGGTCTGTATCGGGGTACCGCAAAATCAATGTCTCAAGCGGCAAGATGATCTGGCCCATGGGGTTGCCGTAGTCGCTGTAAATTCCAGTGACGGTCGTGCTCCATCCGCCGGGCATGGCAATCGTGTCGCCTGGGGTCAGGTTTTCGCGCCGTGCGAGTTGTTCGTTGACCATGGCGCCTTTGTTTTGCGCGATGCGGTCCCAGAGGTCAGGAACGGCATCAAGCATGGGCCAGTTGTCGCGATATGTCGGGTGATCGATGATGCCGTAGATCTCTCCCGGTGCGCCAAGAATATCCGCATCTGTATGCCAGATTGGAAGGACGGCATCGACCCGTGGCGTGACGAATGCGACGAGATCGTCGACTTGCGCCGCGTCTTCGGCACCGATGTAGACCTCACTTGCCAGTCTTTGGTCGAGCCAGCCGGTAAATGTCAGCCGGAAGCTTCCGACCATGGTCGAAACGCCGATGTTCGCGGCGAGCGCCAGTAAAAGCGCCATAAGAGCAAGCGAAAGACCGGGCAGTTGTTGCCGCGTATCCGCCCAGAACCACTGCATAACCGGACCGTTTCGGGTGACGCGTTCACCCAGAACAAGAAGCAACGACAGCGCGGTCGGAAGCATTAACGCCGCCGCAACCAAGAGCGATCCCAGCAGCGTAAAGCCCGCAAACAACCCGTCGCCAAGCGTTCCGGCAAGGAATGCCAAACACAGTGCTGACGCCGCAAAGCCAAGCTGAAAGCGCCGCGTCGAGGAAGAGGCGCGCACCCAGGCGCGCGGCTGGGCCGTGGCCAGCGGTTTGAGGCGCGTGACCTGATACAGGCTGGTCGCTGCCGCAAGCGCAGTGCCAAGGATCGCGATTGCGAGGCCGCTAAGCCACCACGCAGGTGACAAGGTCAGTGTGCCTTCGACGTTCGCGCCATATAGGCCGCGCAGGGTTGCGGCGACATCCGGCAACAAGGCGGCGGCAATGATATAGCCAATCGCGATGCCAAGTCCGCCAGCCAGCACGGCGAACGCCAAAAGCTCGAAAATCAACAGCGTGACAAGCTGCGAGGTGGTCACGCCGATGGCGCGCAATGTGCGGAAAACCGGGCGGCGTTGCTCGAAGGCAAGACCGACGGCGCCATTCACGATGAACAACCCGACGACGAAGCTCAAAAGCCCGAAGGCGGTCAGGTTGAGATGGAAACTGTCGGTCAATCGGGCGAGATCGGCGGTGGATCCGGGCGTTTCCAAACGCAGGTCCGGAGCGATATCCAGCAATGGGGATTGGCGAAACGGCTGGTCGGGAAGGCGGGTCAGTCGCGTAAATCCATCAATGTTTGCAGTGGTTTGTGCGGCGAGAATATCCATAATTGCAAGTCCCGGCGCAATGCCGTCGATGGCGCGGACCCGGGCGCCGTATTGTGCAAGCCGCGTGGCGGTTGCGGGGGCGGCGAGGATCAGACCCGTCTCGCCAAGGAAGTCGGTGATTTCAACCTCACCGACCGCTCCTCCTGCGGGGGTTGTGAGGGGCATAGTTAACGGATCGATCCCGAGGACACGGACACGGCCATCTTTTGCGGGCATCCAGCCGTCTATTACTGGGCTTACGAGCCAGCCCCCCTGGCGCAGCGCGACGAAGGTTTCGGGCGCTATGAGTTCTCCGTCTTTACGCACAAAAACCGGGTCACCGCCAAGAATGCCTGCGGCGTTATCGTAGCTTTTGCGCGCCTCGGCGTTGATGGCCTGGACACCAGACCAAAGGGCCGTTGCCAGCGCGAGGCCCAGAATGAGGGTCATGAATTGAAAGGGGCGGCGTGTCCAATGAGACAAAAGTGCGTGCAAAACGGTCTGCGTCATGCCGCAAGTTGTCCGCGACTGAGATGCAGGCGACGGTCGGCGCGGGTAGCAAGGCGGGCGGAATGGGTCACGATCAAGAGGGCGGCATTTCGATCGCGGGCGGTGGCCAAAAGCAGGTCGAACACCGCGTCGGACGTGGTTTCATCCAGATTGCCGGTTGGCTCATCGGCAAGGATCAGTTTGGGCGCGCTTGCGACCGCGCGACCGATGGCAACCCTTTGTTGTTGTCCGCCGGAGAGTTGTTCGGGATATTTGGAAAGATGGTCTTGCAATCCAAGGGAGTTGGCGAGCGCGTTTATGTCGACATCTTTGCCGGTTAGGCGCGCCTGACATGACGGGTTTGGGGCAATGTTCAGGGACGGGAGCAGATTGAACGTCTGGAAGTTAGTTCCGTTGTTGTCGCGCCGCAGATGGGCGCGTTCGGACTCTGTCAGTTGCGCCAGGTCTTTGGAGCCAATCAAAATTTTTCCTGAATCTATCGGCTCCAGACCAGCGATCATATGCAGGAGGGTGGATTTTCCTGACCCGCTTTCACCGGTCAGCGCAACGGCTTCGCCAGCTGCAAGCGACAATGACACACCATCGAGGATCGTGACCTCGCCGAAGTGCTT
This sequence comes from Boseongicola sp., assembly GCA_029287375.1. GTDB lineage: Bacteria > Pseudomonadota > Alphaproteobacteria > Rhodobacterales > Rhodobacteraceae > Boseongicola. The sequence goes on from JARFRG010000082.1 coordinate 9,466, forward strand.
TTTTACCGATGAGACGCTTAGGACCATTTACCTTACTTAACCTGCTTTCCCGGCGGGAACAGGAGGTTAGTCGACGGTGAGACCAGATGGCACAGTTTCCGGCCGGCCAAGAGGACGCATTTGTGCGGTCCTGCCGGTCAGGCTTTCAAGAAATTCAACAAGATCGGAGATTTCGGTTTCGTTCAGCGACCGGGGCGTGATGTCCAACTTGCCGCTTTGGCGGGCCATTTCCCGCGTGTCGTACTGGACGACAAAATCCACATCCTGCAACCAAGGTGCGGCAGGCAAGCGGGCCAGATCGCGGCTCCATGCGGTACGTGCGGCTGCGGGATCAAGGTGATGACGCACGATGCCTTCCAGCGTCGGATAAGCGCCATTGTGGCCGTAAGGTGCTGTTAATGCAATATTTCTCAGCATTGGTGTGCGAAATCGGTAGGCGTCTTCGATAAGGTTGCTTTCACCCATCCGCCCGACATCACGCGGTTGCGGGTCAAAGCGCCGGGTTTTTCCGGGACCAAAGGCAGGCAGGCCGAGGGCGTGAAATTTCTGATCCGACATCAGCGGTCCAGAATGGCATTGAACACAGCCCACAGGGCCATAGAAAAGATTCATGCCACGCTGGGCTTTTTCTGTCAGCGCCTCGGTGTTTCCGGCAAGGAAGTCGTCAAACGGGCTGTCGTGATTTCGCCATTCCGTCCCCATGAAGGCGGCAAGAGCGTTTGCGATTTCGACGACTGTAACATCTTCGGGGGTGTTTATATGCGCAAACGCCTTAACAAACATTAACCCATAGTCCGGATTTGTACGCACCGCCTTGGCGAGAATGGGCCAGGCGTTGTCGATGCGATCGTTGATCGCGCCGCCGACTTCGTTTTCTTCCGGCGCGCCGGCCATCTCGAACCGCGCAGTGAGTGGAAACAGGGCCTGCGCCGCGAGAAGCGAGTCGAGGCCTTTCGGAAGCCATTCTTCGGCGGGCGAGTTGAAACCGTTGCCAAAGAGATCCGACTTAGACAAGCGCCCGTCGTGGAAAAGGACATCAATGTCGTTCGCGCCGAGGTTCCACAGGGCCGGGGCGTTTCGCGGAATTCGCTTTTGGATACGGTCTGTCGCTGTCTGCGCCACACGCTTTTGGCCAAGTCCCATGCCGCCCTCACCGATGCCAAGGCTAAGGCCATCGGAGCCGCCAAGATCGTGGTGGTGGCAGGTTCCACAGGAGATATTTCTGTTGCCGGACAGGATCTTGTCATAGAATAGAAGCTGGCCGATTTTGGCCTGATCGGGATCGAAGGTGATGAAATCATCGTCGTTCAAGGGGCGCGGGAGATCTGCTGCGGCGGCAGGCAGTGCGATGCAGAGGGCAAGGATATGACACAGGCGATTCATGGGTTGATTTTGGCAGGTGTGATGGCGCTCGCAACCCCTGTTCACGCAGAAATCGAAGATGCGCGCGACCTGATGGAAGCTGGGCAATTTGAAGAGGCCATGCAGGCTTTCCTGCCATTTGCGCGGTCTGGGAACGCGGATGCAGAGGAATTGATCGGCGTCATGTATGCGCTTGGACTTGGCGTCGAGGCGGATCCGGAGCGCGCGTTTGAGTGGTATTTGCGGTCTTCGATGAAGGGTCATCCGGGCGCGCAGTCGGGGTTGGGGTGGTATTATGAGTTGGGTCTGGGGATGCCTGCGCCGGATTTGGTGCGGGCGTATCTTTGGTATGGGCTGAGTTCGATTGGAGGAGACCCGGACGCGGTTATCTCATTGGAAGAAATACAAAAAAGGATGACGAGCGATGAGATTGATCGCGCCAAGATCCTGATTAATGATTATAAACCGTGGATGTATCCGTTCCGCTAAATGGGCGGTTTTGGGGCGTCGGTAACGCGTCGGTATGACGTCGGTATTGCGTCGGTGCGACCGTGCGCAGTGCTTACGAGGCGCTAATCCTTGAGCTTTGCGCCGGAAGCATCGGTTTTTATGCATCTTTTCGCCATAGCGCCCGGTGACAGGGCCAAATCAGTTGACTTGAGGCGTCTTTGCCCCCATGTCCCTGTCACGAGATGCTGCTGCCGCGTGAGCAGACCGTGCCCAAGGGCGCGAGGCATCCAACTTTATTGGCACCCACCTCACGCAGGGGTCCGGCGCGACGACGATCACGGGGGCAATTCGGCCTTTGGATCAGAGCGGCGCGCAACCCGACTGCGATTGTCCGCCCAACACGGGTGCGGCAGCGATTCCTTTTTGGCGTCGTCCCATGGGCTACGCCGACCCTAGAATAGAGACATTATGGACTTTGATATGTTGGGGCTTCAGCCCCGTCTTGTGGCAAAACTTGCCGAACAGGGGATCACCGATCCCACCCCGATCCAAAAGAAAGCGATCCCCCATGCGATGGCGGGCCGCGATGTGATGGGGCTTGCGCAGACCGGCACGGGTAAGACCGCTGCTTTTGGTTTGCCGATCATTCATGTGCTGACCAAGTTGGGTGTGAACCCCGATCCAAAGACGGCGCATGGCCTTATTCTTGCGCCGACGCGCGAATTGGCAAAACAGATTTCCGACAACCTGCGCGCCTACACCCAAGGCACGCATCTGAAAATCAATCTGGTTGTTGGCGGCCAGTCGATCAATGCGCAAATACAGCGTTTGGGACGTGGCACCGATTTACTGGTGGCGACACCGGGGCGATTGATTGACCTCATTGATCGCAAGGCTGTCCGGCTTGATCAGACGCGGTTCCTTGTTTTGGACGAAGCGGATCAGATGCTGGACATGGGCTTTATTCATGCGCTGCGCCGGATTGCGCCTTTGCTGCGCAAGGACCGTCAGACCATGCTGTTTTCGGCGACGATGCCAAAGCTGATGTCTGAGTTGTCGCAGGCCTATCTGAACGATCCGATCCGAGTTGAAGCTGCCCCACCGGGCAAGCCGATTGAGAAGATCACGCAGGGGCTTCACTATGTGCCACAAGGCGACAAGACGCAGTTGCTGATCAAATATCTTGAAGGACACCGCGCAGAGATGGCGCTTGTGTTTGCACGCACCAAGCATGGCTCTGAGCGGTTGATGAAGGCATTGGTGAAGGCCGGTTTTGACGCCGGATCGATCCACGGCAACAAGAGCCAGGGTCAGCGCGATCGCGCGATTGTGGCGTTCAAGGCGGGCGAGCTGAAGGTATTGGTTGCGACGGATGTGGCGGCGCGGGGTCTTGATATTCCGGGCGTGCGACACGTCTACAATTTTGATCTGCCGAATGTGCCGGACAACTATGTTCACCGGATCGGCCGCACGGCGCGGGCCGGGGCGACGGGACGCGCGGTTGCGTTTTGTTCCGCCGAAGAGATGAAAGAATTGCGCGAGATCGAAAAGACGATGAAAGCGACCATTCCGGTCATCGGTGGCACGGCGCCGGTTCCAGCGCGTGGTACGAAGTCAGGCGGAAAGCCGGGCGGTCGACACGGTGGCAAACCGGGCGGCGCGCCGAAGGGCAATATGACGGGTGCGCAGCGCAGTCGCGCCCGGCGCAGCGGCGGTGGCGGCAAGCGGAGAGCAGCGGCTTAGGCGCGCGGATTTCCGGCTGTTTTTAAGGTTACAGGAAGGCCCGCGTTCATTGCGCGGGCTTTTTTGGTGAAAAGGACGCCAACGCCGATGCGCAGTCTTTTCTTTACTAAATTTATCTAAGGCCGTTAAATTACCCCAGTCGCGATTACGCGACCGGGGCAGAAGGTTCTGAAACACTCTTGAGAGAACCACTCACGGATACTCAGAGAGTGGATTGAAAGTCTTTGAAGTTGCGAATATTGTCAATATGATAGTTTTCACCGCTTGATCCTGTTTTGTTAATTCTTTTTAGGCAGCAACAAATTTGACAAATACATCACATGGAAAGCTCTCGGCTCTTTTTGAACTGCGCAGTATGCTGCGCGAGATGGAGCATGAGGTTGGGCTTAACGCATTGACACCAGTGGAAATGGACGTGTTTCTGGCGGCACATGCCTTGTCTGGAACGCTTGGAGAGGTCGTTACCTCTGATGAGATCCGGAAGCATGAACTGACCTCTGGGATCGCGCAGGCGTCTTATCACAGGGCGTTGCGTTCGCTGTTATCCTTGGGCCTGCTCGAAAAAGCGGATGGATACAAGTCGACGCATTATCTGGTGCGCGACGATCTTGCTGGAAATTAACGGACAATTCTGATTTTGTGATTTGGACGCTGGTCTGTTGTTAAAGTGCAGGCACCTCTGCACTTTCGACACATCGGAGCGGTCCTTGAGCTTTTTTGTCATCGTCCTTGCGTATGTCTTTTGTCATGGACTGACGGCGCTGGTTGTGTCGCCAGTCCAGAGCCTTGTTTTTCCAGAAATCACGGTTTTCGCGAGCCTGGTCTATTTGCCCCACGGGGTCAGGGTTCTTGCCACGTGGGCCTATGGCTGGAAGGCCATACCTGCATTGATCGTTGGTGTGAGCTTGTCTGCCTGGATTTTCAGCCCTTCGGCTGACTTGAACTTCCTTGAACCTGCTTTGCTCGAGGGGATTTTTGTCGGGGCTGTTTCCGCATTCATTGCCTTCGAGCTTGTCCGATTTGCCGGTTTTAATTTCTATTTCGGGCGCTCAAAAAAGCTCCAGTGGAAGGGCATGATTGCAGTGGGGGCCTTGTCATCGGTGATCAACTCTTTCGGGCAAACGCTGGTCTACGCAGAACTGATAGACCTCGAGAAGATCGTCGGAGTTTGGGTCATCTATGCGATCGGGGACCTGATCGGTCTTATCGTGTGCATGCTTGTTCTGATGTTCGTTTTCCGCTGGAGCCGGATTTGGGGTGTTCAAAAGGACTGAGGCACGCGATTTTGAGAGGCTGCGGTGCTTTGGGCTGCATTTGCCACCGGTCTGCGACGCTGAAACGAGAAAGGGCGCCCAGCCGGACGCCCTTTCGTGTTTTGTGGCGGGTGTGACCTTTAGTTGAGGTCAGTGGCCCGTGCGGCGTTGATGCCAGCTTCGACTTCGGCGACGGACCCTGTGAGGGCGTCGAGAATGCGCTCACCGCCGTCGACGTTTTCAGAGAACCAGCCGAAGACAGGTGTGGCTGCTTCTTTCAGTGCGGCTTTCTCGTCAGGTGTCGGGACATAGAGGTCGCCGCCGCCTGCCTGGAAATCTGCATAGGCCTGGATGGATTTGCGCTTTGGCGAGGCAAATGTTGCCTGCTGGAGCGCATAAAAGCCGTCGACCACAACGCGCTTGAGATCGTCTGGCATGGACGCGAACTTTTCGTTGTTCATGAACCACAGCGCGCCCATGTAGGCGTGACCGTCGAGCGTCATGTACTGCAGACCAGCATCGGGAAATTTCATGCCCATGATGTCGGTGATGCCGTTTTTGGAGCCTTCCACAACGCCCGTCTGGAACGATGTGAACAGCTCGGGCCATGGGATCGGTGTCGGCGAACCGCCAAGGGCTTTGACAAGCTCTTGTGGCAGGTCAGCGACCACGGTGCGGATCTTGAGGCCTTCCATGTCAGCGGGCGAAGCGATGCGACGTTGCGTGTTGGCAAAGTTGCGCCATCCGCCGGTGTTGCCGACAGTCATCAGGCGGATCGTTTCGCCGGAAGCTTCGAGCGTCATTTCCTTCATGGTCTTCATGAAGTCTGTGCTGTTTTCCATGACGCCTTCGGCGACGCGGTCATCAGACATCAGGTAAGGCAGGTCAAGAACCTGAACAAACGGGAAGATGCCGGAAGCACCGCCCGAGGTCGACACGTAGACGTCGATGTTGCCGTCAGCGACGCCCTGCAGGCATTCGGCGCCGTTGGAGCAAAGTTGTGTGCCGATGAACATTTCGACTTCGATTGCGCCGTTTGAGGCCTGCTCGACGAAGGTTTTGAAGACGACAAGACCGTCATAGTCTTCGTCGTTCTCGTTTGAGTTGGCTGTCGCGCGGATTGTATAATCCGCAGCGCTTGCCATGAACGCGGAACCCGCGATCATTGTTGCAGCAAGTGCTGCCGTTGTAAGACCCTTTAGCATGTATCTCTCCCTATTAGGTTGCTTTTGGTCACTGAACGAACCCGGTCAATCTTGGGATCGTCATCGAAATGGCCGGGATATAGGTGATCAGGAAGATCACGAATACCTCGACGGCGAGGAATGGCAGGATGGCCCGAGCGATGGTTTGCACCTTTTCCCCCGAAACCGAGGAGGCGACAAAAAGCACCAGTCCCATGGGCGGGGTTGCCAACCCGACGGTGAGGTTCACCGACATGATGATCGCAAAGTGGACGGGGTGAACGCCGAGATCAACAAAGATCGGACCCAGGATCGGGCCGAGGATGATAATTGCAGGGCCTGCATCAAGAAACATGCCGACGATAAACAACAGGATGTTGATCAAAAACAGCAGGATCAGCGGGTTTTCCGACAAACTCAGGATGTAGTCTGCGAGGATTTGCGGCGCATACGACAGCGAAACCACAGTTTTGAAGGCCATTGCTCCCCCGACGAGAAGCAGCACCACCGCCGATGTCATTGATGAGCGGCTGAGGACACCCGGCAGGTCGGCCAGTGTCATGGTCTTCAGAACGAAGAAGGCGACGATGATCGCGTAGAACACTGCGACGGCGGCGGCTTCGGTTGGTGTGAAGACGCCCAGAAGAATGCCGCCGAGGATCAGGATCGGCGTTTGCAGAGGCACAACCGCGCGTTTGGTAACCATGCGGAAGTCGCTGTGGATGCGGCCACGCATGTTCATCAAAAGGGCGTGGGCTGCGAGGACCGAGACGAGGAAAGTCCCAAGGACCACGATCGACGATGGGTCTTCTCCGCCAGCGATGCCCGTTGTGCCACGAAATAGAGCAAAGATCAGCCAGCCGACGTTCAGGCGCAAAAGGACAAAGCTTGCCCAGTATTCGCGTTTGGTGAGCGTCATGCCTTTGCGCACAATGCGCTCGGCTTTTGGCAGGTCGTATTTGTTGGCCATCAGGCGCACGACAAGCATCAGGCCGAGACCGATCATGACGCCGGGAACGATGCCTGCAAGGAACAGGGCCGCGACGCTTTCGCCCATGACATAGGCGTAGATGATCATGATGCCAGAGGGCGGAATGATCGGGCCGATGACCGACGATGCGGCCGTGATGGCGGCTGCGAACCGGCGGGTGTAGCCCTGCTTTTCCATTGCAGGGATCAGCATGGAGCCAAGCGCCGAGGTGTCGGCCACCGCAGAGCCGGAGAGGCCTGCAAACAGCATGGACGACAAGATGTTCACGTGGGCGAGACCGCCGCGCAAATGTCCCATGAGGGCTTGGGAGAATTCCACAAGGCGTTCGGTGATGCCGCCTTTGTTCATCAATTCGCCCGCCAGCATGAAGAACGGAATTGCCATCAGAGGAAAGCTGTCCATGCCGTTGTAGACGTTGCGATAAAGGAGTGTGAGTTCCTTGGCGGGATCGGCGGCGCCTTCAGCAGAGGCGCTGAGGAACAACAAGATACCGGGTGCGGCAAGCAGGCCGAAGAACACCGGCAGGCCGATCATGAGAAAGACGAGGAAGACGGGGAGGAACCAGATAAGCATGTGTGTTACTCCACCAATGTGTCTTCATCGGAAGGTGTGAGGTCTCTGACCTCGCCTCCGAGAAGGGTGATAAGGGTGCGCAGGATCATTTCGATGTTGACGATCAACATGAATGACATGCCCAAAAAGAAAGACAGCATCGTCCAGGAGCGTGGAACACGGCACCATGGTCCGCTGCCGACGCCCTTGGCACCAAGGGCCTCGCAAAAGCCGGTGCCGTTGCCCGGCACAAACAACGATGACGTGGCGAATTTGCCAGAAAAGCCCGTGACTTCGCCCCAACCGATCTGCACGGCCATAATGAGGACGAACCCCGAGATAATGAGCAGGACCAGGCTAAGCGCGGACCCGATCGCTTTGGGCAGGGCCTCGATCAGCATGTCGATGGCGACAAAGCCGCCTTGACGGTAGGCGAGAGGGGCCATGAAGCCAGTCATCCACAGCATCATAAAGCGCGCGGCTTCGTCGGGCCACGGCAGTGCGTTGTTAAGCGCGTAGCGGAAAAAGACCTGGATCAGGATCGCAAGCACCATCAGACCGATGGCGACGAGCGAAATGGCACGTCCAATCCTCAGAACGTAGTCGTTCCAAGTTTGAAAGGGCCAAAGCAGCCCATGTAGCAACGCCATCGCGTTTATCCTCCCTGGTGGCCCCGTTTTTGTTTTTTTTGGGGTCCGTCGTGCGACTTACTGTCGGTTCTTACTCGTTACCTGTAAAGCGTCCATATGATCCTTTTGAGAACACAAGCGGCGCTGCATGCGTGGTTTCTGCGCGGGTGACTTCACCGACGATGATGACGTGATCGCCGCCATCGTGGATGGCGTTCTGGGTGCATTCAAAGCGTGCGAGGCAGCCGTCGATCAACGGCACACCATGCGCGCCCGCAGACCATGAAATGTCGGCAAATGCCGTGCCGTCGCGGGCGAATAACTGGCACAAAGCGGCTTGATCTGCGGTCAGAACGTGGATGGCGTAGTGCGCGGCGGCTTTGAATGGTGGAAAGCGGCGCGAGGTTTTGGCGGGCGACCACAGGACCAGCGGCGGGTCGAGCGAGAGCGACGAAAAGCTGTTGGCGGCGATGGCAAGGGGGCCGTCTTCGGTCTTGCAGGTGACGATGGTGACGCCGGTTGCAAAACACCCCAGAGCATCGCGAAAGGCGCGCGCTGTGTCAGGGCCGGGGACGAAGTCGGTCATTGGGCGCGGGCCTTTGTCGAGCATCTCATGGAACCTCACTGCCAACGGCGGCGCTGTAAAGTTCGAACCATGTTTCGCGGTCCATTGGCACCTTGGTCGCGTCGCCAAGTTTCTTGATCCGGTCGATATTGTTGGTCCCCATGACTGGCAGGATGCCGGACGGGTGGGCGAGCAACCATGCCGTTGCGACAGCGGCCGCGTCCGTGCCGGTGTCGTTTGCGATGCGGTTCAGAATGGTTTGCACAGGGCCGTCGCCCGTCATCAGACCGCCGCCGCCAAGGGGCGACCATGCCATTGGTGCGATCTCGTTTTCCTGAAGAAAGGCGAGGTCGCCGTTGGTGAAGGCGTCAAAGCACGACAGGCTGAGTTCGATCTGGTTTACGACAAGGTCGTTGTCCATGGCCGACTGCAACAGCGAGAAATCCCAGGGGCGGAAGTTTGACACGCCCACGGCACGGATTTTTCCGCTTTCGACCAGTTTATCAAGGACTTCACCAGTTTCGTGGTGGTTCATGAAAGGGTCCTGGCGATGGATCAGCAGCAGGTCGAGATGGTCGGTGTGCATGAGTTTGAGCGAGCGCTCGACCTGAGTGGTGATGTGTTTGGCCGAGGTGTCGTAGTGTTTGACGCGGGCATTGGGGAAGGCGTCGCATGGCACGACGATGTCGGTTTTGGAGACCAATTCGATCTTGTCGCGCAGGGATGACGATTTGAGCGCGCCACCAAGGAGGCCTTCGGAGACGTAGAGGCCGTAGATGTCGGCCTGATCGATGGTCGTAATGCCTTGGTCGAGGCAGGCGTTAACCTTGGCTTCGATGTGTGCGGGCGAGGTGTCGTCGGCTTCGTCAAGCCGCCACATGCCGTAAACGATGCGGCTGAGGCTGAGGTCTTCTGTAAGGGTGACGCGGTCCATTATGTTCTTTCTCCGACGCCAAGGGGCGTGGCGGGTGTTTGGCTTGGCACGCGGCCATAGGCCTCGGGCAGGGATACGGTTTTCAGGCTTGGCATGACACGTTTGGCAAAGTGCTGGCATTCGTCGATGTGGGGGTAACCCGAGAAGATAAAGGCGCGGATGCCCATCTTTTGGTATTCTTCGATTTTTGACAGGACTTGATCGGTCGAACCGACAAGGGCGGCGCCACAGCCAGAGCGCGCACGCCCGACGCCAGTCCACATGTTGGGTTCCACATAGCCGAATTTGTCGGCCAACTCGCGGGCTTTTGCTTGATGGGCGACGCCAAGCGAGATGGAATCGTGGGCGCGGTCGCGGATCAACTTGCCATAGTCGTCGTCAAGTTTGCTGACGAGATGTTCGGCGTATTCTTTGGCTTCGGCTTCGGTGTCGCGCACGATCATGTGGACGCGCAGGCCATAATCAAGCGTTCGTCCATATTTTTCAGCGACTTGATTGACGTCTTTCATGCGCTGCGCAAGTTGGTCTTTGGGTTCCGGCCACATGAGGTAGACGTCGCAATGCTGCCCGCAAAGGTCGAGTGCAGCAGGGGAATAGCCGCCGAAGTACATCAGCGGCCCGCCGTTTTGCTGGTAGGGTTTTGCGGGGGCAGTTGGGACGTTCTTGAAGGAGTAGACTTCGCCTTCGTAGTTGATTTCGTCCTGTGTCCAGGCCTGTCGCAGAATTTCGACGACCTCGCGCGAGCGTTGATAGCGCAGCTTGCTTTCGGCGACCTCACCGGGAAAGTCCGAGGAAATGATGTTGATCGTCAAGCGGCCTTTCATCATGTGATCAAGCGTCGCGATGGTGCGCGCAAGCATGATGGGCTGCATCTCTCCGCAGCGCACGGCGGCGAGCATATTGATTTTTTCGGTGAGGGGCGCGCATCCGGCCACAAAGCTGAGTGTATCTTGTCCAACCTGATAGGATGACGGCGCGAGAATATTGCGAAAACCTTGCTTTTCGGCCTCAAGCACGATGTCGCGACAGTGTTCCCAAGATGATCTGAGCGATCCGTCAGGCACACCGAGATATGCGTAATCATCTGAACATAAAGCGGAAAACCAGCTAACTTCAGCTCCATCCAGGTCGAGGGACGTGATGGGGACGATGGTCATGCGATTCTTCTCCGGGACGTTATTTTCACCTTGCGTAGCAGTCGCATTGATATACATCAATAGTGTATCAATTATTTGAAATCCAATCCGTGACCCAGTCAACCGCGCTTCCGAAGTATGTCCAGACGGCTGAATTGCTGATCCGCGAGATCGCTTCGGGGCGTTTGGCGGATGGTGCGCGGCTGCCTCCTGAGCGAGACATGGCGGGCGAGTTGGACGTGTCCGTTGGCACATTGCGCAAGGCGCTGAATGATTTGACGGACCGTGGATTGCTGGAGCGCATACAGGGGTCCGGCAATTATGTGCGCCACAAGGCGGATGCGGCGGGGGTCTATGCGTTTTTCCGCCTTGAGCTGGTCGATGGCGGCGGACTTCCGACGGCGGATTTGCTGGACGTGACGCGGTTGAAAAAACCGGATGGTCTGCCGGGGTTTGGTGCCTCGGACGAGGGGCATCGCATCCGGCGATTGCGCCGTTTATCGGGGCAGCCAGCCGCGTTGGAAGAGATTTGGCTGGATGCGGCCTGGGCGACGTCGGTGCGGCGCGAAGATTTGCTGGACAGTCTTTATTTTTATTACCGCACGCGACTGGGCCTTTGGATTGCGCGCGCGGAAGACCGCATTGGCGTGGACGTCGTGCCGGATTGGGCGGTGACAGAATTTGACCTCGCACCGGGACAGCCTGCGGGCTTTATCGAGCGCTGGGGTCGCACAAATGAGGGCGCGATCGCGGAATACTCGCGCACATGGTTTGACTCGAACGTGGCGCGATATATCGCGCGAATGAGGTAGCGAAGACGATGGAACGAATTCTTAATTACGGTGTGATTGGCTGCGGCATGATGGGGCAGGAACATCTGCGCAATATCGCGTTGCTGCCGGGCGCGCGGGTTGCCGCAATTTTCGAGCCGGACCGTTTTATGGCCGATGCGGCCAAGGCGATAGCGCCGAATGCCAAGCTGGTGTCGTCCATTGCTGAATTGCTTGCTATCGAGGACATCGACTGTTTGCTGGTGGTGTCACCCAACCATTTGCATGTGCCGCAATTCGAGGAAATCGCGGCGACGCGGCCCTTGCCGTTGTTGATTGAAAAGCCTCTTTATACCAACCCTGACGACGCCAAGCGCATTGAGGCCTTGAGCGAGGCCTATCCGGCGCCGGTCTGGGTGGCGATGGAATACCGCTATATGCCACCGATCCAGACATTGATCGCCGAGGTCGAGGCGGCAACAGGCGGGGCCACGATGCTGACGATCCGCGAGCACCGCTTTCCGTTCCTTCCGAAAGTCGGGGATTGGAACCGGTTCAATCGCTACACAGGCGGTACGTTGGTCGAAAAGTGCTGTCATTTCTTTGACTTGATGCGGTTGATCCTGAAGTCCGAGCCGGTGCGGATCGTCGCGAGTGCGGGTCAGGACGTGAACCACAAGGACGAAACCTATGCTGGCGAAACGCCCGATATTCTGGACGGTGCCTATGTGATTGTCGAGTTCGCGTCCGGCGCGCGCGCGATGCTGGAGCTTTGCATGTATGCAGAGGGCTCGCGGTATCAGGAAGAAATTTCGGTGGTTGGGCCATTGGGCAAGATCGAAGCCTTTGTTCCAGGGCCGGGGCGGTTTTGGCCAACACATCTGGGGGAACCTCCGGTGCCGCAGGTGATCGTGTCGCCGCGCCATCCGAAGGGTCCGCAAGTGGTTGAAATCCCTGTTGATCCAACCATTCTGGAAGCCGGGGATCACAATGGTTCGACGTTTTACCAGCACGCGCGGTTTCTGGAACTTGTGCGCGGTGGCGGCGCGCCCGAGGTATCTTTGCGCGACGGCGCACAGGCTGTTGCGATGGGGCATGCGGCGCAAGAGGCCGCAGTGGGAGGCAATGCGGTCCGACTGAGCCTTCCCTGATGTCGCGCGCGACACAACTGTGTCGCAAGAAGGCGCGATGGGCCGGGAACAGATTCGCACACTTCGGGGCAGCAGCCCCGGAGGACCGCCATGACATTTCGTGATTTAAGCTCTGTGTTGCAGCCGACCGCTTTGGCGAAAGGCTTGCCAAACGAATTTTATACATCAGACGAGATTTACATCGAAGAGCGCGACGCACTTTGGTTTTCGACCTGGGCCGGGATTTGCGCCGCCGCCGATGTACCAGAGGTCGGAGATGCACGGCCTATCGATTTTCTCGGGGTGCCGTTGTTCGTCTTGCACGGAAAAGATGGCAAGACACGGGTATTTCAGAATATCTGCCGCCATCGCGGGATGACCCTTGTGTCGGAGCCGCGCAAAATCGAAGGGGCAATTCGTTGTCCGTATCATTCGTGGTGCTACAATCACGCCGGTGGTCTGGTGGCGACGCCCCATGTGGGTGGGCCGGGCCGGAACACGCATCCCGACATCAAGAACGAAGAACTTGGCCTCATTGAAGTGCGGGCGCATGTCTGGCTCGGTATCATTTACATAAATCTGTCTGGGGATGCGCCTGAGTTCACCGAGGTGCATGCCGATTTGATCGCGCGATGGGCTGAATTTGATGTCCCCTTGTATCACGGCGGAGCCGACAGCACGTTTTCATTGACCTGTCGCACGAACTGGAAATTGGCGGTCGAAAACTACAGCGAAAGCTATCATTTGCCATGGGTGCATCCGGGTTTGAACGCGTATTCGCGTCTGGAAGATCACTATCATATTGAAGTCGATGGAAAATTCTCGGGGCAGGGGACAGAAGTCTATCGCCAGCTCAAGGGGGCCGGAGGCGAAACCTTTCCAGATTTCCCAAATTTGTCGCAGATGTGGGACACCGGGGGTGAGTATGTCACGGTGGTTCCCAATGTCTTGCTTGGGGTGCAGCGCGATCATGTTTTTGCGATTATCCTTGAAGCAAGCGGTCCACGGCTGACGCAGGAACATGTTCATTTGTTCTATGCGTCTGACGAAACATCGGATGCTTTGCGCGCCGTAAATGCCGAACAGTGGCGCGGTGTTTTTGTTGAGGACATCCATGTTGTGGAAGGGATGCAGGCCGCGCGCGGCGCACCGGGTTTTGATGGTGGACGCTTTTCACCTGCGATGGACGGGCCTACGCATCTGTTTCATCGCTGGGTTGCGACGCGGATGTCGCCGACGTCGCATGCCGCGGAATAGGGTTTGTCCGGTGGAAGGAATTGGGAAAGTGCGCAGGCGTGGACCTTAGGGATTTGGGGGCGGATGCATTGGATGCGCGCCTTTTGGCCGCCCATGATGCAGGCGATGGCGTGGCGTTGGTTGGCTTGTACACTGCTGCTGCAAACGCAGCGCAAGATATTGAAACTGAATGCTTTTTTCTGACGCATGCATGGATATTTGCGCTGGAAGCTAACTACCCCGCGACGGATGAGTTGCATGCGAGGCTTTTGAAACACGGGCGCGTCTGACGCGGATTTGACATAAAACGGGACGTTCTGGGTATGAAGTCGCACGCGAGAGTTGTTGTGATCGGTGGTGGGGTCGTTGGGTGTTCGGTGTTGTATCATCTGACCAAACTTGGGTGGTCGGATGTGGTGCTGGTCGAGCGATCAGAGTTGACCTCGGGGTCGACGTGGCACGCCGCGGGTGGGTTTCACACGCTGAATGGCGACACGAATATGGCCGCACTCCAGGGCTATACGATCCGGCTTTATGCCGAGTTGGAGGCATTGACCGGGCTGTCGTGCGGGCTGCATCACGTGGGCGGGATAACTTTGGCTGATACGCCCGAACGGCTTGATATGCTCAAGGCGGAACGGGCCAAGCATCGGTATATGGGGCTTGAGACTGAAATACTGTCCCCGAATGAAATCAAAGAGATGGCCGATCTTGTAAATGTAGATGGAGTGTTGGGCGGGCTATACGATCCGCTGGACGGCCATCTTGATCCGTCCGGGACGACGCATGCTTATGCGCGCGGGGCCCGGATGGGGGGGGCGGAAATTTTGACGCAAACCCAGGTTCTGGAAACGTCGCCGCGCGCGGATGGGGGGTGGGATGTCGTAACCGATGCCGGAACCATTGTTGCAGAGCATGTGGTTAATGCGGCCGGTCTTTGGGCGCGTGAAGTCGGGGCAATGGCGGGCGTTTACTTGCCGCTGATGCCGATGGCGCACCAGTATCTTGTGACTGAGGATATTGCGGAAATTTACGAGCGGAGTTCGGAATTTCCGCATGTGATGGACCCCGGAGGCGAAAGCTATCTGCGCCAGGAAGGGCGGGGGTTGTGCATCGGCTTTTACGAGCAAAATTGTGAACCCTGGTCCGTCCAGGGGACCCCTTGGGATTTCGGGCAAGAGTTGCTGAACGATTCATTCGAGAAAATCGAGGACAGCGTTGCCTTTGCATATCGTCGTTTTCCGGTGCTGGAACGTGCCGGAGTAAAGCGCGTCATCCACGGACCTTTCACGTTTGCGCCGGACGGCAATCCTCTTGTCGGACCGGTGCCGGGGTTGCGAAATTATTGGTCGGCTTGCGCGGTGATGGCGGGGTTTAGCCAAGGGGGCGGAGTTGGGTTAAGTCTTGCTCAGTGGATGGTTGAGGGGGAAACCGAACGCGATGTGCGGGCGATGGATGTGGCGCGATTTGGACGCTGGACCACGCCTGGATATACTTTGCCTAAGGTCATTGAAAACTATCAACGACGGTTCTCGGTCAGCTATCCCAACGAAGAACTTCCAGCCGCGCGCCCGTTTCGGCGCACACCGATGTATGATGTTTGGGACGATATGCTGGCGGTGTTTGGACAGACCTATGGTCTTGAGGTTCCGAACTATTTTGCGCGGGGCGATGAAGAACGGTTTGAGACCCCCAGCTTTCGAAGATCGAACGCATGGGACGCGACGCGGCGCGAAGTCCACGCAGTGCGCACGGCTGTGGGACTGAATGAGGTTCACAATTTCAGCAAATTCCGTGTCACCGGGACAGGTGCGCGGCGTTGGCTTGATAGGGTGATGGCCGGACGTATTCCCAAACCGGGCCGTATGGCTCTTTCACCAATGTTATCGCCTCGGGGGCGGCTTTTTGGTGATTTTACAATCGCTTGTTTGTCATCGTCGGAGTTTTATCTGACGGCAAGCTATGGCAGCCAGGACTTTCATTCCCGGTGGTTTGACACACATGCAGAGCCGGACGTTTCGGTTGAAAATGTTTCTGACCGTGTGACCGGTTTTCAAATAGCGGGACCGAACGCGAGACTACTCTTGCAACGTGTTTCGTCATCGAATGTGTCGCCAGAGTCGTTCCGGTTTCTTGATGTGAAATTGATGACAATCGGAATGGTGGAATGTCGGGTCCAGAGGGTGAGTTATACCGGGGATCTTGGCTATGAAATCTATTGCGATCTGCTCAGTCAGCGAGAGCTTTTTGATACGCTCTGGGCGGCGGGGCGCGATTTGGGACTGACGCCATTTGGGATGCGCGCCATGATGTCGTTACGGCTGGATCGGTTTTTTGGGTCCTGGCAGCGCGAGTATTCACCGGACTACACTGCTGCCGAGACCGGACTTGATCGATTTATCGACTTTAAGAAACAAGTTGATTTCATCGGGCGCACGACTGCAGAGCGGGAAAAGGCCAAGCCACCCGAGCGGCAATTATGCGCATTTGAGGTGGATGCTCACGACGCTGACATTGTTGGGTATGAACCGATCTGGTGTCGCGGTGACGTCGTGGGGTTTTGTACGTCAGGTGGATACTCGCATTGGTTGGACAAATCGATCGCGTTTGGATTTCTTCCACGGAGCGAGGGCGCCAACGTGGGTCCGTTTGAAGTGGAGATTCTGGGTGAGCGGCGGTCTGCTGTTAAGTTGGTGGCGTCGGGGTTCGATCCTAGTGGGGAAAGGATGCGAGGCTAAAAAGAGGCGTTTTGGTTGCTGTGCTTTAGAAATCCTCCCAGTCGTCTTCGTCGGCAACTGCAAGGGCACCACCAGTTACGCCTATGTTGGATGGTCGAGAGGGCACATTTTTCGGTTTGAACGCTGTGCTGTACCGGTTTTGAAACCCGGAGGGCGAGGGCATTGGTTCCGCCCTTTTTCTATCGGTGCCAGAAGCGCGTGCCGGTGCAGTGTTGTTTGATGTCGTGCGAAACCTTGCTGTTGTCGTGACAAGTGCGTTGGCCTCTGCGGTAAGCGTATGCGTTGCAGCGGTGGTTTCTTCAAACATGGCGACGTTTTGCTGGGTCACTTGATCCAATTGGCTGATGGCGGTGTTGATTTCTTCTAAGCCAGTAGATTGCTCGCGCGCCGAAGCCGCGATGCCGGTGACATGCTCTTCAATATCGCCGACGGACGTGACGATTTCGTTGAGAGCGTCGCCTGCTTTATCGACCAGAGACACCCCGCGCTTTACCTGATTGCCAGACGTTGAAATCAAGGTGTTGATCTCCGGCGCGGCTTCGGACGAACGCTGAGCAAGCGCGCGGACTTCGGATGCGACGACTGCAAAGCCGCGTCCGGCGTCCCCGGCGCGTGCCGCTTCTACACCCGCGTTAAGGGCCAGAAGGTTTGTCTGGAATGCGATGTCATCGATGACCGAGATAATGCGGGAGATCTGCTCTGATGAATTTGCAATCTCTCCCATTGCGTCAACGGCCTCGCGCACGACGCTGCCCGAAGCTTCGGCGTTTTTGCGGGCATCTGTGACGACGTTGCTGGCCTTG
>JARFRG010000197.1 GCA_029287375.1 Boseongicola sp.
CCCGTCGATGTGGTATTCTTCCAGCCAATACAATGCGTTAGATATAAGATAATTCGCAACTTCGCGCCGACCATAGTTAAAGATGTATGTGTTCCAGTCCTGATGAAACCCCTCGCGCGGATCGGCATGCTCGTACAAAGCTGTTCCGTCAAATCGTCCCGGACCATGTGCATCCGTCGGAAAATGCCCCGGCACCCAATCCAAAAGAACACCGACACCTTTCAGATGCGCAGCCTCAATCAGATCGCGAAATTCATGCGGCGGCCCAAAGCGGATCGTCGGCGCGAACATACCCACCGGCTGATAGCCCCACGAGCCATCAAACGGAAACTCGCTGATCGGCAAAAACTCGATATGCGTGAACCCCATGTCCACCACATAATCGACCAGTTCGACCGCCAATTCGCGGTAACTCAACATGCGATTGTCGTTCTCGACCTTGCGTCGCCACGAGCCCAGATGCACCTCGTACACTGAAATGGGCGCATTGCGCGCATTGCGCCCGCCCCGCTCGGCCATCCACTGCTGGTCGTCCCAGCCATAGCCTGTGATATCGCGCACAACGCTCGCATTCTCGGGCGCGTGCTGACTGCCAAATCCGACAGGATCAGCCTTCAGCGGCATCGTTTTCCCGTCGATACCAACGATCTCGTACTTGTAGACAGTCCCGTCACCAGCACCCGGCACAAAGGTCTCCCAAACGCCCGTCGCACCGCGCCGTCGCATCGGGTGACGCCGTCCGTCCCATGCATTGAAATCGCCGACCACAGAAACCCGCCGCGCATTCGGAGCCCAGACCGCAAAATGCGTACCGTGCGCGCCCTCGTGCTCAATCACATGCGCACCAAGCACCTTCCAAATCCGTTCGTGCGTGCCTTCCGCCAGAAGATACTCGTCCATTTCCCCCATAACGGGTCCAAAACGAAACGCGTCGTCCATCTCCCATTGCCCGCCTGCATCATCTTCGCCGCGCAATAAATAGGGTTTTGCCCCTGGTACTTTGCCCGAGAAAACACCCGGTGCATCGGCAACGGCGTCCAAACCATACACCTTGCCAGAAACGACCGCGAACATTCGGCGCGCACCCGGATCAAAGGCCGTCACATACCGCGCCTTGCCCACCTTGTGAGGGCCAAGCACTGCAAAAGGGTCGTCGTGTTGCCCGGTGATGATCCGGCGTGCGTCCTCAATAGAAATTGCAAATTCGGCATCGGTCGGTTTCGACGTCATCACTTCCCCCTGTGATTGCACACTCCGGTTCTTCAGGCCGCAGCTGTCGTGCGCAGCGGTGTTGACGGCATGGCGCCCCATATTTCAGTAGCATAACCACGAATGGTGCGGTCTGACGAGAACCAACCGGATCGCGCCGTGTTCAAGGCCGCCATCCGCGCCCAGCGCGCCGGATCGCGGAACGCCGCATCTGCATCCCGCGACGCACGCCAATAGTCCGAGAAATCGGACGCCACGAGGAAGTAATCCGGACCCGACACATTATCCGCAATCCCACGGAACCGGTCATGGTCGCCATCCGCAAAGGTTCCGTTGCGCAACGAATCCAATGCCCGCGCCAGTTTAGGGTCGGCGTCGATTGCCTGCCCCGCATGGCCCTCGACCTCACGTCGCGCCCAAACTTCTTGCGCGGTCATGCCGAACAAAAAGAAATTGTCGGCCCCCACATGCTCGCGAATTTCCACGTTCGCGCCGTCAAGGGTGCCAACAGTCAAAGCCCCGTTCAAAGCAAACTTCATATTGCCGGTGCCAGATGCCTCTTTGCCCGCCGTTGAAATCTGCTCGGACAAGTCCGCCGCAGGGATCAACCGCTCGGCCAAAGTGACGTTGTAGTTCGGTGGATAGACGATCTTCAGCCATTTCGAGGTGATCGGATCATCGTTCACTTTCCGCGCAACCGAATTGATCAGATAGATGATGTCTTTTGCAAAGTGGTAGCCCGGAGCCGCTTTACCGCCAAAGACCACCACACGCGGTGTCCAGTTGCCGTTTGGATTGTCCCGCATTTCCTGCCAAAGCGCGATTGTCTCCAGAATATTCAGATGCTGGCGCTTGTATTCATGGATACGCTTGATCTGCACATCGAACATCGCGGACGGGTCAACTTTGACACCAAGCTCAGTTCCAAACCAGTTCGACAAAGTCTCTTTATTCGTCCGCTTGGCCGACGTGTACCGTTCCAGAAAACCGGAATCGTCCACAAAGGCCTCAAGCCCGCCAAGCTTTTCCGCGTCGCCAATCCAACCGTCGCCAATCGCATCTGTCACAACGCGCGCAAGGCCGGGGTTACAGGTCTTGAGCCAACGACGCGGAGTCACGCCATTCGTTTGATTCACGATCCGGTCCGGATGCTGCTCGTGCAAGTCCTTGAATACTGTTTCCTTCATCAGCCCCGAATGCAGCGCCGAAACGCCGTTCACCTTCGACGCCATGATAAAGCTCAACTCGCCCATCTTCACCTGACCGTGCTCCAGGATCGAAACCCCCGGATATTGCTGGCGGTGAGACGCATCAATCTGCTCGATCAAACGCATATGGCGAGGCAAAAGATGCCCCATCAACCCGTCCGACCACCGCTCCAGCGCTTCCGGCAAAAGCGTGTGATTGGTGTAGTTCAGACACCCGCGCGCAATCATCATTGCATCGGCAAACGGCAAGCCTCGCTCGTCGTGCAGCAAGCGGACCAATTCAGGCCCCGCAATCGCGGGATGCGTATCATTCATCTGGATCGCAACCTTTTTCGGCAGGTCGCGCAAATCCGAATGCTCGCTTTCAAAGCGCCGAATGATGTCGCGCAATGATGCCGCGGTAAAGAAATACTCCTGCTTCAACCGCAACGCCTTGCCGCCGTCTGTCGTGTCATCAGGGTATAAAACCCGGCTGATGGTCCGCGCCAAAGCTTCGGTTTCTACCGCACCCGCATAATCGCCCGCATTGAACCGGCCAAGATCCAGAACCGACGTAGGCAATGCGCCCCAAAGCCGCAAAGTATTCGCCCATTCTCCCTTCCAGCCGACGACCGGAGTGTCAAACGCCTGCGCCACCACAGATTCGTTCGGTCGCCAAATGGTCCGCCCGCCGTTCTCGAACGTCTCGCCCGCAAAGCCGATCTCAAAAGCGGCCTCGGGACGTTCAAACTCCCATACATGCTCCTGCGTCAGCCAGTCCTCAGGCTCTTCAATCTGGCGACCATGATCAAACCTCTGCTTAAACAATCCATGTTCATACCGGATTCCATAGCCATAGGCAGGGATTCCAAGCGTCGACAGACTTTCCAGAAAACACGCCGCCAAACGCCCAAGGCCACCGTTGCCCAGCGCCGCATCCGGTTCGTCATGAATAATCTTGTCGAACGGCAAGCCCAAACCGTCAAATACGGCCTTCGCGTCTTCAAGAATACCCGTGTTGACCATTGCGTCCTCAAGAACGCGCCCGATCAGAAATTCCATCGACAGGTAATAGACCCGCTTTGCCCCGGCGCGGTACGTTGCCCGCGTGGATTCAAACCACGGATCAACGATACGATCACGCGTCGCAAGCGACAGAGCCACCCGCCAATCATAGATCGTGGCGTGCTCGGCGTCTTTGCCAAGGCTGTATTTCAGGTGCGAAAAGATCGCGTCCTTTAGCGTCTGGTCACTCATCACATCGCTCCTAAAGCCGACACCGCATCGAGAGTTAGCGGTAACGACACCGCTTATTCCGAGGTTTTGCTCACCATGCAACCCGACATTTTGAACATGCGCACCTAAACGGCCATTGTTGCCTTAATGGCTTTTTGCCACTGGGCATATTTCCGGGCGCGATCTTCGTCCGACATTTGCGGCTCAAACCGCACATCAAGCGCCCAATTTTTCGCAAAGCCTTGTTGATCCGGGTAAATTCCGGCCCGCATCCCGGCAAGCCACGCTGCGCCCAGGGCTGTCGTCTCTTTTACCAGAGGCCGATCAACAGGTGCGGCAATAATATCCGACAGAAACTGCATCGTCCAATCGCTCGCGGACATGCCGCCATCAACGCGCAATACGCCCTTCAATTCACCCGGAGAATCAGCCCGCATCGCTTCCAAAAGATCGCGGGTCTGAAATCCGACGCTTTCCAACGCCGCACGCGCAAACTCTTCTGGCCCTGAGTTTCGCGTCAAACCGAAAATCGCGCCGCGGCAATCCGGCCTCCAATAGGGCGCACCAAGCCCTGTGAACGCCGGCACCATCACAACCGATTGCGTCGGATCCGCCTTTTCCGCCAGAGGCTGTGTCTCGGGGGCCTCGCGGATAATTTTCAACCCATCACGCAACCACTGCACAACAGCGCCCGCGATAAAGATCGATCCCTCAAGCGCATAGGTCCGCTTTCCATCAAGCTGATAAGCGACCGTTGTCAAAAGCCGATTGTTCGACCGTATCGGTGTGTCGCCGGTGTTCAAAAGCGCAAAGCACCCTGTTCCATAGGTCGACTTCATCATCCCCGGCTTGAAACAAGCCTGCCCGACCGTCGCCGCCTGCTGGTCACCTGCAACGCCCAAAATCGGTATCTCGCGCCCGAACAGATCGGGCCGCGTCACCCCAAAATCATCCGAGCTGTTGCGCACTTCGGGAAGCATTTCCATCGGAATATCAAAAAGCGCACAGATCGTCGTCGACCAGCGCCCCTTTTCAATGTCGTAAAGCATTGTGCGGCAGGCGTTCGTCGCGTCCGTTGCATGCACGGCACCGCCCGTCAGATGCCAAATGATATAGGTGTCGACTGTTCCAAACAGCAATTCACCTTTCGCCGCCCGCTCGCGAGAACCCGGAACTTTATCCAATATCCACTTCAGCTTGGTCGACGAAAAATACGGATCAAACAACAAACCCGTCTTCTGAGTAATCGTTTCTTCGTGTCCGGCCGCCACCATTTCGGCGCAGTAATCCGCCGTGCGCCGGTCCTGCCAAACGATCGCATTGTGCAAAGGCTCTCCGGTGACCTTGTCCCAAACCAGCGTCGTCTCGCGCTGATTGGTGATCCCGATGGCCGCAATATCAGCCGCGCTGATCCCGGCTTTTTCAATGGCGGCGCGACAGGTCGCAGCAACCGTCGACCAAAGATCCGACGGGTCATGTTCGACCCAGCCATTCGCAGGGTAATGTTGAGGAAATTCCTCCTGCGCAATGGTCTTGATCGCCATCTTTTCGTCGAACAAAATCGCGCGGCTTGACGTGGTGCCTTGGTCAATCGCCATCACATAACGCATCGGTTCATCCTCCCTGCATTCGGGCCGTTTTTCGTTCTACTGAACCGCTGGAACCAACGGCTTCGGCATGGTCTCACCAAGTCGGGCAATCTGTTCGGGCGTCATGCGCAAACCAAGCTTCGAACGTCGCCAGACGACATCATCCGCCGACCGCGCATATTCTTTGGCCACCAGCCACTTTACCTCGGCATCCGTTAACGTCGCCCCAAAATCCTCGCCCAGATCATCTGCAGATTTTGCAGAACCAAGGATCAACCAAGCGTCCGTCCCATAAGCCCGCACCAAGCGACGCGCCCAAAACGGCGTCAGGAACGCGAACTCGGCCCTCAAACTCTCGACCAAAGCATCGAAATCACCGACCGCGAAATCACCGCCCGGCAAAGCCACGCCTGCCGTCCAGTCACCCTTCGACATCTCGAAAAACGGTTCCAGCTTCGCCATCGCCTGCTCCGCCAGCTTGCGGTACGTCGTGATCTTGCCGCCAAACACGCTCAGGATTGGCGGCCCATTGTCATCAAGTGATAAGACATAATCCCGTGTCGCTGCCGTCGCCGATTTGGCACCGTCATCATACAGCGGTCGCACACCGGAATAGGTCCAAACAATGTCATCGCGGCTGATATCGTTCTTCAGGTACCGATTGACGAAAGCGACCAGATAATCAGCCTCGCCCGGCGTACACTCCGCCTTTGACGGATCGCCTTCGTACTCTTGATCCGTTGTGCCAATCAGCGTGAAATCCGTTTCATAGGGGATCGCAAAAATGATCCGCCCGTCTTCGCCCTGAAAGAAATAGCATTTGTCGTGATCAAACAGCCGTTTCGTCACGATATGCGACCCCTTCACCAACCGTATGCCCTCGCTGGTGTTCAGCCGGGCAACGCCGCGCACGATGTCTTCAACCCAAGGGCCTCCAGCGTTCACAATCGCACGCGCCAGATGCGTGTGCCGCCCGCCGGTCATCATATCCAGCGTCTCAATTCGCCAGAGATCACCGTCCCGCTCTGCCGTCAGAACTCGCGTACGCACCAGGATTTTCGCCCCGCGTTCACGAGCATCCCGAGCGTTCAAAGCAACCAGACGCGCATCCTCGACCCAGCAATCGGAATACTCATAGGCCCGCTCGAACTTGTCATCCAGAGGCAAGCCAACGGGGTCGCTCTTCAACTTCACCGTTCTTGTTCCCGGCAAAATTTCACGCCCGCCAAGAGTGTCATAGGCCAAAAGCCCCAGTCGGATCATCCAACCGGGGCGCCGTCCCCGCATCCACGGCATGAATATCCGCAAAAGCCTGGACGCGGGCGTCGTATTCTCGAACCGCATGTCCTTGTGGTACGGCAGCACAAATCGCATCGGCCAGGAGATATGCGGCATCGCTTTCAAAAGCGTTTCGCGTTCAATCAACGCTTTTTTGACCAGATCGACCTCGAAGTATTCAAGGTACCGCAATCCACCGTGAAACAACTTGGTCGAGGCCGACGACGTCGCCGAAGCCAGATCGTTCATCTCGGCCAGCGTCACATCAAGACCGCGCCCCTGCGCATCCCGCGCAATACCGGTCCCGTTGATGCCGCCACCAATAATAAATAAATCCACAGCACGATCGGCCACGTCACGAAGTCCTCAAATATTTTGCAAAACCAGTCCGCATCAGAGGCACCATTCAACCAGAATGTGCCTCGCCTCACAACGCAGATTCGCACCTTTCTTGGGTTGGTTCGCACCC